>DURJ01000013.1 GCA_012837285.1 Bacillota bacterium | reverse complement strand
GGTCTGTTCACGATCCCGACGGCTAAGAAGCCCGTCACAAGTATCGATGAACCCGTCCAAGTGCAATCCGCCGGTAAGGACCACATTTAGTGCCAGTATCAATGCGGCTTTAAGGATAGAACCGAACAAAAGGGACAGCCCGCGGTCGGCTATACATAAGATAAGTCCGATAATAAAGCCTACTAAGGGAAAAAAACGTACGCTACCGGCGGCTGAATGGGGCAGTTCTCTTTGCCTGCCTTTCCCACCGCCCGAATCCAGGCGACCACGAAGGGTCGCCCCTACACGAAGGGTTTTGCGTGTCATGTTCAGGGCAGAGGCCGCTGGTGTAGGGGCCGGTCCCTGTGTCGGCCCGTCCCGCTTGGAATCCGGGCGACCACAAAGGGTCGCCCCTACAACTGGCTTATCGTACAGCCGGGTAGGGGCCGGCAAAGTGGTAAGCAGAGACAGAGCTAGAATAAAATCGCACCACCAACCAAACACCGCTGTCCCTCCTTACTTTAGCCTGAGCGGCAGCCCAGCCACCAGCATGTATACTTCATCGGCCGCGGTCGCAAACGCTTGGTTTACTTTTCCGACCAGATCGCGATACAGCCTCGCCAAGGGGTTTTCCGGTACCAGACCCCAACCGACTTCGTTGGTGACCACCACTACTTCGGCCGGCACTTTCGCCGCTAAGGCAGCCGTATTCTTAGCCCTGGCGATGATATCAGTCACAATCACCGGATCCGGCTCTCTGCCGGTGAGTTGTTCCCCGTCAAAGCCCAGTTTTTCCAGCATGATATTGGACAGCCACAGAGTAAGGCAGTCTATCAACAACAAGCGCTCGCGCCGGCGCCCATGGTGCCACAACACCTTTTCCAAGGCGTAGGGCTCCTCCACTGTGGGCCACGAGCTCGGTCGAAAACGCCGATGCGCCTCAACCCTGGCTCTCATTTCTTCATCCAGTACCTGGGATGTGGCCACATACACCACTTCCCGGCCACTGATTTTGGCGTGGTTCTCGGCAAAGGTGCTTTTGCCGGAGCGCGCCCCCCCTGATACCAGCAGCAGTTTCCCAGACCTCACTTGGCTGCCTCCCTCTTGCTCCGGACTAACGTGTCCTTCTGGTCCGACCCCGGAAACACAGTAACAAAGGGCCGGTGATGTAGCGGATGACGGTTTACCATGATTTGCACCGTCTGAGTGGGGTAGACCCGTTGCAAGTTTTCGCCGGTAATAACCTGGGCTGCTGTACCCAGGGCAAAAATCTGGCCGTCCGACAGTAGAATAAACCGCTCAAAATATTGCACCGCCAAGTTAAGATCATGGATGGCGGCCAAAGCAGCCACCTTCCGTTGGCTGTTTAAGTGCTGCAGTAAGCCCAAGATCTCCGCTTGATAGGTGATGTCCAGCTGTGACGTAGGCTCGTCCAGGATCAAAAGCTGCGGCTCCTGGGCCAAGGCTCGGGCAATAAGCACTCGCTGTCGTTCCCCACCGCTTAAGGTGGATACCGGGCGCTCGGCTAAAGCCCTGGTACCGGTTTGTTCCATCGCTGCTTGCGCTGCCGCTACATCGGCTGCCGTCTCTCGTTGGAACGGCTTTAGATGCGGCTCCCGTCCCATGAGAACTGCTTCCGTAACATTAAGATCGAAAGCCAGCACTGTCTCCTGGGGCACCACCGCCACCTGCCTGGCCCGTTCCTTGGCCGAGTAACTGGAAATGCTTTTCCCGGCCAGGGTAATATCTCCCTGCTCAGGGCGTAACAGCCCACTGACGCATTTTAGCAGAGTGGACTTGCCGGAACCGTTGGGACCCACCACCGCCACCATTTCCCCCGGTGCCAACTGAAAGCTGACCCCTTTGAGCACCGGAGTGGAATTGTAGCGGTAGCTGATTCCATCCACATTAAGCAATACTTGCTCCACCATCATCACCTGCCTTCTTCATCACAACCGTTGCCGGCGCCGCAGTAGCGAGACAAAAAACGGCGCTCCGCCCAAAGACATAATAAGCCCCACCGGAAGTTCCGTGGGAGCAATTACAGTTCGGGCCAAGGTGTCGGCCACCACCACTAAGATAGCCCCTCCCAGCGCCGAGGCCGGCAGCAACAACCGATGATCCGGACCCACCAGCATCCTCAGCACATGGGGCACAATCAGGCCGACAAAACCGATGGGGCCGCTCACGGCCACGGCTGTGGCTGTGAGCAAAGATGCTCCCAGCAACAACCATTTCTTCGTTCGTTCCACTTCCACCCCCAGGCTGGCCGCCGCCTCTTCTCCTAAGAGCAAAGCATTGAGCGCTCGCGCCTGAATCAGGGCAACCGCAGATCCCAGCATAAAGTAAGGCAGAGCCAACCGAACATAGGGCCAATTGGCCTGGCTGAGCCCGCCCATGAGCCAAAAGACCACCTGGTGCAAATGCCGCCGGGAAAAATACATCAGAAGCGACACCAACGCCGTAAAAAAGGCGCCTACGGCAATGCCAGAGAGGAGCAGGTTATACAACGACAGATAACCACCGGAGCGGGCCAGACGGCTAACCAAAATCACCGTGAGAACGGCCCCGGCAAAGGCAGCCAAAGGCACCAGACCCACACCTAAGGGCAGGTAGTTTAAGGGAAACAGAAAAGCTAACGTGGCCCCCAGAGCCGCCCCGGCGGAAACCCCCAGCACATACGGATCGGCCATGGGGTTCCGAAACAAAGCTTGAAAAACAGCTCCGGCAATGGCCAAGGCTGCCCCGACCAAAACAGCCAACAATACCCGTGGTAACCTCAGTTCCATGATTATGGCCCTGGTACCGGCGTTCACCGGCTGGCTTGCCCCCGGCCAGAGCCCTAATGCCTGCAGCAGCTCTGGCAGCGCCACTTCCACTGCCCCCAGGACTACTCCTGCTGTCATAGCTCCCAGCAGGAGCAGCAGCAATACAGCCATAATCAACCGGCCGCGGCGGCGCCGTCCTTTCAGCACAGAGGCTATGGGCTTATCAGCGGCTTCGGCTAAATCGTAGACTCCTTGGTTGGCAACACTCTGCATGTCCATTCCCCTCAACTACCTATTGTTAGCGTACAAACACCCCGATACCCTAGATCCCAGGGTGAAAAAGCTGCATCATCTTCTCTAAAGCCTCCACCACCCGAGGGCCGGGACGAGACAGAATATCGGCATCAACACTGTAGAGGCGTCCATTTTGCACCGCCTCCACCGTACCCCAGCCTGGGCGAGCCTTAATGGTCTCAACTTCTACAGCGTCCGTACCGTGGATCTCAGGAAAAATAATCACATCGGGGTTGCGGCTGACAATAGCCTCCGGGCTAAACTCCGGGTAGTCGGTGGCTGCATCATGGGCAATATTGCGCCCGCCGGCTCTCACTATCAGCTCGCTGCTTAAGGTCTTGGGTCCGGCAGTCATGATCGGTTCCGAAGAAACTTCATAATAGACCCATGGACGTTCTTGTTCCGGTATTGAGGCCACTTTTTCGTCCACCAAACGTATCCGCTCTGTCAGCTCAGCTTCCAATTCCACTGCTCTATCCCTGGCCCCGGTGGCTATCCCAATCCAGCGAATACCGGTTAACACCTCTTCTAGGTCCGAAGGAAAAACCACCGCCACCGAAATACCCATCTCTTCCAGTCTCTTTACCGCTTCCTCGTGAATACTGTCGGCCAGAACAAGGTCCGGTTTAAGGGCCACAATCTTCTCCAGACTGGGCTTGTCATAAGCGCCCACCTTATCTATTTTAAGCGCTGCGGCCGGGTAATTGCTGTAGTCGTCGACTCCAACTACTTTATCCCCCAACCCCAACGCAAACAGTATCTCAGTGGAGCTGGGAGTCAAAGATACGAGCCGCTCCGGCTTGATCACAGTCACTTTCCGACCTATGTCGTCGACAAAAGTGAAAGCAGCACTGTCATCACCCGGCCTAGATGGGTTTTTCTTTTCGCTGCCGCAACCGGCCACAAACATTGTCAACAGTAATATTGTTATTAACAGGAAGTTTAGCCTTAAGTTGCTGCCGGCTTTTCGCTCACATACCATCTCCCTTGTCCTCCTTCTCTATCTTCAAATTAAAACCCCGGCCGCGACGGACCGGGGCTTTTTCCTCTGAGGCTAAGACAGAAAATTTTTGCTGCCCTAGCGCCACCCCTTTCCCTCGAAGGTACTTGCGCTTACAAACAGACGGGTTTCCTGACTCCGGATCATGGCCCGGCAGCGCCTTCCCACCCATACGCCTCAGCGGCCTGGGCAGTGGCCTATGCCACCGGCTTTCCGGTTACAGTGGCGGGACCGCTCAGGATTTGCACCTGATTCCCCGACTTCTGTTTGCTCCCTATGAATTGTCTGTAATGCTATCTTTTTACTCTACACCTTCAAGTATACCAGAAACCAGCGAGCTGAGGAGAAAACATTTTGCTGCCGAAGAGCATATTATTGCGCCCCTTGCCGCCAAACAGGGAAATCTATTTACAGTGGCTGCGACCAAGACACATTCTTTCCCTGCCCAGCGGTAGCTTGCTGGGCCCACGGGCAACAGAAAGGAGGAGGCACTGTGCCGCGTTACGTCGTCGGCATTGATCTGGGGGGAACCAAGATAGCTGCGGGGCTGGCTGCTGCCGGCGGCCAAATTTTGACCACCGCCCACCGGCCCACTCCTGTCAGCAGCGGTCCGGAAGGCATCCTGAAGGCTTTAGTCGATATGGTGG
>DURJ01000012.1 GCA_012837285.1 Bacillota bacterium | reverse complement strand
TGTGTATCAAGCACAGGGAAATAACCCCTAGGATTACCAAACAGAAACTAAACAGTCCTGTCCATGTAATCATAGGCATCACCTCCCCTCATGGGAAAGTGACTAACCGCCAAACAGCAACTCCTATCTTATTGTAGCATATTTTCTGCATATCAGCCAGGGGCCGCGATCATTCACGACGCCTCCCTTTGACACCTACGGAGATTTTTGTGGCCAGTGGGCAAATGTAGGGTTTCTCGAATGGCCATCGATAATATGCTTCAAGCTTCTACTCAAGCCTTTTCGGTAATAAGCATTATGTAAATACAAAGCAGGGAGCCCCAAAACGGACTCCCTACCAACTTCCAGTTTTTCCTAGGTGCCTGTCACCGACCTACGTTATTTCGCCCCAAATGCAACTAATTCCTGCCAAAGGGCATAACAAGCCGGGCGATCCGCGTTGGACCGCCCGGCCTATTTGCTGGTTATGCAGTTACCAGTCTTTTACAGGTGCCTGTCACCGCTACCTCCCAACACCATTTCCCGGCACGGTCATTTCCAACCACCGGCTTAGTGGAGCAATGATTACCCACATGACTGCTGCTGCTAGAAGAGACTTTACTAAAGATGCAGCCCAGCTCTGTTCCGCTGTACTTCGGCTAGCCCTAGGAACAGTCCTCATCCTATGGTTGAGTATAACATAGAGCACAGAAAAAGAGACAATCGGTTGACATGCTCCGGCTACTGCAAGGCCTGCATAACCCATCCTGCCTACAAGAAATAATCTCAGAGCCACAGCTACTCCTATAGCTCCAATGTTCACAAATACTGGAGTATGCGTATCTCGTAAAGCATAGAAAGTTCTAATAGCAAGATCGGTAAGACTTACCGCTGGTATAGCAATTGCCAAGTAAAACAAAGCTGTAGCTGTGGCTACCGTAGCCTCAGCTGTAAAGACACCCCGTTCAAATGCCAACCGTACTATTGGAATAGCAAGGATCATCATTCCTGCAGCCATGGGTATCAGCAGAAACACAATAATCCTAACCGATCTTTCGAGGGTACGGATAAATTCTGTCTCGAAACCACTTGCATACATTCTGGCTAATGTAGGGTAAAGAACAGTAACAAGAGCAGTTCCAAATATCCCCGATGGCAACGCCACAAGCCGTTGGGCATAATTAAGGTATGTAATAGATCCCTCCGGTAGTGTGGAGGCAAGCATCCTCATTATCACAATCCCTAACTGCCCTGCCGCTGAACCAGCCATAATCGGCACAATCAGACGGCCCAACTGCCTAAGTCCTTCATCTCCCCAATCGATTGAGAAGTGATACTTATACCCGGCTGACAGCAGCGCTGGAATCTTGATTGCGAACATGCCAGCAGCACCCAAGACAGTCCCTACCGCCACTGCAGTGATTCCGTATCTGGGTCCGAAGAACGCAATGCTGGATATTATCAAGACATTCTGCATCACACCAGCAAAAGCCGGTAGCCCAAACTTTCCCAGTGATTGTAGCAAACCGGTAAAAACCGATGATGCAGTCTGAAAAATGGCTATGGGGAATAAGATCCTCGTCAGCTGAACTGTCAACTTGAAGGTCTCTCCTGCAAATCCTGGTGCTGCCGCTCCAACTATTTGATTAGCAGCTATGATTCCGATCAAAGACACTGCTACTGCTACCAGCAAACATACATTGAAAACATTATTAGCTGATGCAAATGCCCTATCGCGGCCGTGGTGCTTTTCCAGGTCCGCAAAAACCGGTATAACCGTCGTGGCTACAGCAGGACCAATTCCCAAGAGAAACAGTGACGGGATAATCATTGCCACCAGGTACGCATCTGTAGCGGATGTAGCCCCAAAACGAGAGGCTAATGCTGTCTCACGCAGAAAACCTAAGATCTTACTTAGCATTGACCATATAGCAATTATACCCGCAGATTTCATCAGATTTGTACTGCCCATTACACCAGCGCCTCCAAGCTATTTTGCTGTCAGGCTCGTTTTCCTAGGTGCCTGTCACCGTCTCTTTATAACGGTCAGGGCTATATCGGTGCCTATCTTCGGTGACGATAGGAACGTTAACAACTAGGGATGACCTATTGGTTTGCTTAAGTTGTAATTATCAGTCTGCCGTCATGCCGTCAGGTCCCCTATACACTATACAGAGCGCGTATCTCTGAAACAAACGACTCTGTGCCCAAAATATCATCGTATGTTACAAGCTTTTCTAGAGAGCCAGAGTTATCGGCTAGCTTAGCATGTACAAATCGCCGGTAGCTTTCTTGTGCCGCTCTTGAATCCTGATTAAAGTAACCGAGAACAGTATCCCGATAAACCAAACTACTACCTGAGCCTTCACCTATGTACACTTTCATACTACTCCACGGATAGTGCTCCGGTAGTTTTACAAGACTGGCGCCGACGGGGTTAAGGTGGACATACCGGCTTAGTTCCAAAAGATATGCATCTTTTTCTACCAATACACTCCTGTATCGGCCCTGGAACAGATGGCCAGAGGTACCGTATTTAATATGATACTGCTTGGAATAGTAGGTATTAAGAGAACGCATAGTATCACCAATGTGCCGTTTACCAGTCTCAATTACAAGATGGTAATGGTTTGTCATCAAACAGTACGCATGTACTCTAAGGCCATGTTCCATCACCAGCCCTCTTAGCTTATCTAAGAATACAACGCGGTCGGCAGGATCAATAAAGATATTCTGCCGGCTGTTACCACGATTGATGATATGGTACATGGCCCCTTCATACCAAATACGGGCTTTGCGCCCCATTATACCGTCCCCCCAGATATGATAATCTGAATGCAAACGCTTCCCGAGCCACTACTATTAATTAGTCCTTGTTCTTATTTCGCCCCAAATGCAACTAATTCCTGCCAAAGGGCACAACAAGCCGGGCGATCCGCGTTGGACCGCCCGGCCTATTTGCTGGTTATGCAGTTACCAGTCTTTTACAGGTGCCTGTCACCACTACCTTATTCTGCAAAAGAACCGTCCCCTTGTGTCCCTGATCATTCTCGTATTTGTGTCCCTATTCCCTCGTCTGCGGCCAACTACAAAGTAAAATGCCTGATTACCATAATATAGGCGGCCAATTTTGCGTTTTAAGGTGTCGTAATTGATCGCCAAAGGGTCCTGCACCTTATGCTCATACTCCTTCTTTCAGCTAGCCACGAAACTGTCAGCAACAAACAGGTCTACAAGTACCGCGAACACGAAAAAGAAAGAGGAGCCCCCGAAGAGACTCCCTTCCCAGTTTTAGCTGTCACCGTCTATTCAGTCGTCGTCTGTTTCTTCGGTTCATTGGCCAGCCACAAGAACCGTCCCCTTGGTTGGTGTACGGTTACCAGTCTTTTACAGGTGCCTGGCACCGACTGTTACTGATGTAAATTCTACACCAGAACAGCGGAAACAACAACACAAAAGAACCGTCCCCTTGTGTCTCCCAAAAGAACCGTCCCCTTGTGGCCCCCTCTTGTGTCTGCAAAAGAACCGTCCCCTT
>DURJ01000011.1 GCA_012837285.1 Bacillota bacterium | reverse complement strand
TGCCTAAAAGAGGGGTGACATAAGAGCCGAAAAAGCTAAATGGACGGATGGCACAGATGGCTCGGTTAAACACTCTTTTTTTCATAAAGCATTAATGGTTATAGGTTATGGCACACCAGTAGATTTAGGTGAAGTAACAGTTACTTATATAATCTCGATAAAAATGATAAATTTGCGGAGGTAATCATGAAAACATCAAAAACAACAGTAATTGGATTATTAGTCTGCCTTACTTGTCTATATCTGATGAATGAAGTCTGGCTTATGGATGGGGTACTTGAGGTTTTACCTGTACTAGGAGCTTATGGATTTCCAATTGGTGTAATTGCAACCTTGATTGGCTTATTCAAAAAAGGACAAGACTGATAAACTTAGTTTATAGTTGAGCTAATGAGCCTTCTTTATATCGACAGAGTCGTCGACCCCTACAGGGGAAAGCTACACCTCTCTTTTCTGCCATCGGTCAACCCCGACGATGGAGAAAGATTGTCACCCGTTGTACTTAACTATGAATAACGAGTTAGCACAGGGAAAAGGCCTTCCGGCTTTGAGGCTTACAAAAGGAAGCCATTCCCTTAATTATGGCCCGTGGGGTGAATCTATTATTTTCGGGCATATTTACACGACACCCTTGTTCAACCAATTTGTTGTCACAGTCTATAAACCCTACAAATCCCCTGATGGGGGCAGAGGCGGTAGTTGGAGTACCAAGGATGGTAAATGTATTGTTGCCCCCGCTATTAATAGAGAAGAAGCCCTGGCCATATTAAAAAAGATCTCCCACCAGCGCTTGCCGCCGTATGAATATTGGATAAATTAGCTTGAAGGGATTTTGTGCGTCAACCCTGACGGAATGGAAACAGATATGTAAACATATGCAGAAATATGCTACAATTACATAAGAGTTGCCGTTTGGCGGTTAGTCACTTTCCCGTGAGGGGAGGTGATGCCTATGATTACATGGACAGGACTTTTTAGTTTCTGTTTGGTAATCCTAGGGGTTATTTCCCTGTGTTTGATACGCAGAAAATAACAAGACCGCCTGCATAAGGCGGTCTAGCACGATTTAGGACTAGCCGCCTAGCCAAAAGCGGCAACTCCTCTTATTAATTATATGATAACACGCATAATAATATTCGTCAATTAAGCTCTAGCCATAATTTGGCTGCTTCGGATAATTGAAACATATCTCGGGGCCCTATGTCAACAAAAAAACCCGAAAAGACTATGAAGGAGATGTAATCCGCTGGGTCAACGTTAGCTGTTGCACACAAGTAGTACAACGTGATGTAAAGATTATTTATGTTTTATCGAGGGAGGGTGTTAGATGAAACAGAAGTTAAAAACTATCATTATTATTGTCATTCTGTTGTCGATAGGTATATGGATTATTGATAAAATCCCTTTCAACAAAAACATAAATCAGAAGATAAATGCTAACATCTATGAGAATGGTGTTGCGGTCAGTCAGGCGATACTGGTGATTAATGGTGAAAAAAGCAACTATCTATTTAGAAGAAAAGAAGGATTTGTTGGGGAATTTTTAATTCCATATGCCGAAAAAACAGATAGGAGTGGCTTACAAGCATATATTACATGGAATGGTGAAGATAACACACAACGTATAGGATATTTTTATAAAGGCAGCATTAAATTGGCAGAAGATATGGGGCTTGTTCCTTACTTGTTAATTAATGATAGCATGACAAAATTTGCTATCATGCTTACAGACCATACAGTTATCGCTACATCTGATGAACTATAAATTGTATATGAAACACTTTACATGGCATAGCGATACTAAAGCTACATCTATTTCCGAAACAAACAAGATCCCTAAAATTGACTAATACTTACTATGAGCATCACTTTTCGAGTTGTTTGAACGTCGCGTTATTCATATTATGTGATCTATGCGCATAGTTGGCGTTAAACAGACACCCTTTTGCACTAACTTACCTTTAGCTGAAACAGTCTGGCAACGCAATGGTGGCCTACACCGATCAAGGGGAATTGTGGCTGCTGGACGGGCGGGAACCAAATGCTGATGCCAAGCCCAAACAGCTTACTGACTCTGGCTTGGCCGAACTGATAGGTTGGTCAGCAGATGGCGCATGGCTAGCCTATAAACATACTGGCGAAGGCGAGGATGCACTAACTCACTTATGGGCAGCACGGGCCGATGGCAGTGAAACTAAGCAGGTGGATACTGAGCCCATCTATGATGACCCTTTATGGTCGGGGAAAGCCTAGCCGTTTCTTTTCCGCGCACCAAGGAACAGCCGCCTACGCTGGAGCAGGTAAACCTGGCCGGACAAAGAAGCGCGCTTTATACCTTTGTAGACGAGGAACCCGTTGATCCAAAGGGCCTATATCCGTGGGCTTTTATTGGTCTCAAATGGTCACCGGATGGGCAAGCCATAGCCCTTACTGCTGGTCCAGCCGCCACAGCAGACTATCATTCCAGCCCATCGCCATCTGGAGAGAAGATGATGTTTCTGAGATTAGAACGTTTTGATCAAGGGTCTCTTTACCTTCAACCACTAGATGCGCCAGAACAGCAAGTGGAAATTTTGCGCGGTCTAAGAGGAAGCCCTGGCTTTTATGGGAATTATTATCCCGAATGGCTCAGCGTATATTGGTTCTAGGGAAGAATGGGGCGGTCGTACTCCATGGCAGTCCAAAAGGGAAAGCTCCCGTGTATTTAGTAAGGAAGCGCGGGTGTAAGAACTGTTTATATAATCCGCAGGACGATAATTTGAAATCTTGTTGGGAGAAGGGAGACCCAGTCTATGAAACAGGAAAACAAGCAGTGGGGCCGAATAATTGGTTTTGTTGTGGCAGTTGTAGCTGTGGCTGTAGTCGCATCGGTTTTTTATCGAATTGGATTTTGCCCATTCCTTGGGAAGATAATAGCGGGAAATAAGCTAGCTGCGTATGCCAATACCCAAATGCAAAGGACCGACCCTGTCAAAGCTCAGTTTGATTGGTATAACGGAAGATATGTATGCAGTTTTAACGACGATTCCGTTTTGAGCTATCGATTGCAAAACAATACCATTCATGATGAAGCGGCTAATATACGGCTAAATGCTAAGGTTCGAGAAATTTACAAGGGGATTATGAGCCAATTTCCGGACAATTTAACTTTTCCTGAACATATCATGGTTTGGTCGACGGTAAATGCAGATGATTATGCTATAAAAGCAGAGCGACTTTATCTTTTAGGGGTTTATAATACTGATAATCTATCCGACAGCGAAAGCCACGATATGCCGGCTAAAATTGCTATAGACTCCATTACCCTTATGGGGGACAATTTTAACATTACCGGAATCCAACTAATATATGCCGACCGAAATGGGATGTATGATATAGAAATTAGGGCCGATTCTTTCCAGCCGTTAACACAGCAGCAGCTCCTTGCCGCCACCCAAAAGCGTCCTGACAAAGAGCTGCCGTATAGTTATCGCGAGTGGCTACAAGACAACAACTTTGACCGACGTAAACAGGAGGGATTAAAATAACAGAAACCTTCAACCACACAGCCCACGTTTTAGCAGCGATATTCGTTTGTTTGCTTGTCTGATTTACTTATTAGTCAGGTTCTTTTGATGTTTTGGATACCGATTGTTTATAGCATAATGCATTGTTTTACTAGGTTTATACCAAAGGGTTTTGTTATTTCACAATTAGTTTTTGTGTATGTATGGGGACTTTTGCCGTATTTCGATGTCATTTATCTAGGATACCTACCGTACAATGACATTCCAATATATTGGGTAATTACAGCCATAATATTCGTCTTTACAACCAGCAAAGAAAAATATCATAGGTGAACACTTTTTATAAGGGGTGACATAAAATGAAGGCCTTCCAACTTGATTTTAGCTCGATAAATACAAATTGTTTAGGAAGTTTATAGCAGCCCAGACCTCTCTATCGAAACGTAACGACAAAGACGTTACAATGTAATCAGAGGGGGATGATTGATATGCAAAAAACTACGACTTTAAATCTGAGAGTTAATCCTGACGTAAAAAGAAGGGCTGAAGAAGTTCTTTCACAGCTTGGCATGCCTATGTCCACAGCGATAGATATTTATCTGAAACAGATTTCACTGACCGGCGGAATACCTTTTGCTGTAACACTGCCGAAGGCACCGGTTTCTATAAACGCCGATTTAATGGCAGCGGACGAAATTCATGCGAAGTTACAAGAAGGATATAACGATATCGAAAAAGGCAATGTGCAAGATGCATCTGCTGCCTTTAAGAGATTTCGGGAGACGCACGCATGAAGAAGTATAGGGTGCAGATTACAGACAAAGCGCTTTTTGATATGGAGCAAATTTATAGTTATATCGCAGAGCAGCTACAGGCACCGGAGGCGGCTATGGGACAGTATAACAGAATGGCTGACGCAATCGAAAGTCTTGATATATTCCTGGAACGTGTGAAGTTAATGGGGACTGACGAAGAGCGTACACTGGGACTAAGGCAAATGCCTGTCGATAGTTATTCTGTGTTTTTCCATATAAGAGAAGAACGCGTAATCGTTACAAGCGTTTTGTATAGTGCCAGCGATATAGCCAAGCGCTTGCGTGATTCCTAATCTTCAGGTGGGACGGGCTGAGCCAGACGGTAAATGGTGGACGGCCCCGCCTTTTTTCGTTTTGCATAAAACATCGAACATATATTATGGCACGTATGTAGAAGAATGTGTAGCAGAGATTATTTATATAACATGAAGTCAACTGTATTAAATTGGAAAGGAGTATAAAGATGAATTATAAAAGAAAATCGTATTGGCTGATAGGTGGGTTTGCTATTCT
>DURJ01000010.1 GCA_012837285.1 Bacillota bacterium | reverse complement strand
TTATAGCCGATGATGCTGAGATGAGGAAAAAGGTGCGGGATCTTACATATAGGAAAGGCATGGTTTCCTCCAGCGGTACCAACGACCAGGCGTCTGTTTATTCCATGTACTTTGATTTTCGTGAACCGGTGGCCAAAATCGTGCCCCACCGCATTTTGGCCCTCAATCGGGGCGAAAAAGAAAAAGCGCTGGCAGTGAAGATTGAAGTTCCGGAAGAAACGATAATAGCCACGATCCAATCCAGCTATCTCCGGCTGGACTCCCCGACAGCCCAGTTGGTGGCTCAGGCGGCGCAGGACGCATACAAACGCCTTATTGGCCCGGCCATAGAGCGAGAAATCCGTAACCTCCTTACGGACAAAGCGGAAAGCCAAGCTCTGGACGTTTTTGCCCGCAACCTCAAGAATTTGCTCCTTACACCCCCGGTAAAAGGGAAAGTTATCATGGGCTTTGACCCTGCTTACCGGACAGGGTGCAAAATAGCTGTGGTCGATCCTTCGGGTATGCTGCTGGCCCATGCTGTTTGCTATCCCACTCCACCGCAGAACAAAATTGCCGAGGCCAAGCAAATTCTCCTGGATCTCATGGATCAGTACCAGGTAGACGTTGTCTCCTTAGGCAACGGCACTGCCTCTCGGGAAAGTGAGAGATTCTTGGCTGATGTAATAAAGGACGCCAATCGGCCAGTAAGCTATGTCATTGTAAGTGAGGCCGGAGCATCGGTCTACTCGGCGTCTAAACTAGGAAGCGAAGAGTTTCCCCATCTGGACGTCTCATTTCGCGGGGCCGTCTCCATTGCCCGCCGGCTTCAAGACCCGCTGGCCGAACTGGTAAAGATCGATCCCAAGTCGCTCGGGGTGGGTCAGTATCAACACGATGTAAACCAAAAGAAACTGACGGAAAAGCTGGCCGGGGTGGTAGAGGATTGTGTTAACAACGTCGGTGTCGATGTGAACACTGCTTCACCGTCCCTGCTCAGCTACGTCAGCGGCATCACAGCCAGCGTGGCCCAAAACTTGGTAAAATACAGAGAAGAGCAAGGCTTGATAAGATCACGCCCGGAGCTGCTCCGTGTCCCCTGGCTGGGCCCCAAAGCTTTTGAACAGTGTGCCGGTTTTCTAAGGATCCCGGAAAGCGAAAACATCTTAGACAATACCGGCGTGCATCCCGAAAGTTACAGTGTGGCCGAGAAAATCATGGCACTTTATCCTCTGCCGGAACTTCCGCGTAAGAGTTTCTCGACAGAGGAAATATCTAAGTTAGCCCAAACGCTAAGCGTGGGCGTTCCCACCTTACGTGATATCATAACCGAACTTAAAAAACCGGGGCGGGATCCCCGGGAGGAACTGCCGGCGCCAATGTTCCGCACCGATATTTTGGAGCTAAAAGATCTAAAACCGGAGATGATCCTCTGGGGCACCGTACGCAACATCACCGACTTCGGCGCCTTTATCGACCTGGGTGTGCACCAAGACGGCTTGGCCCACATCTCTGAGCTCAGCGACCGCTTCGTCCACTCACCCTTTGATGTAGTAAACGTCGGCGACGTAGTTAAAGTGCGAGTGCTATCGGTAGAGCCGGAACGCAACCGTATCGGATTATCACTGAAAGGTGTCTAAAAGTAAGTGCAAGCAGTACCAGCAACATCACATCCGTTGCCCAAAGCTCCCTCGCTGGGTGGATGAAAGAACAAGGAGGGCTAGAGACAATGACCCTAAGTAAATGTCGGCTCTGCGGCGGAAAAGTGGAAAAGCATACCGTTAGCGTAGAAAACTGGTGGGGCGATACCTTTGCCATTGTTGAAAACGTGCCGGCCTGGGTGTGCAACGATTGCGGCGAGCAGTACTTTGATGCCGACACTAGCATTGAACTAGATAAGATGCGAAACAAAGCCCCATCGAAACCGAAGCGCATTCTGCAGGTCCCTGTTTATCAATACAAAGCAGAGTAGTGGTTATGTTCCTAGCTCTGGCCCTGACCAAGGAAAGTTTTAAGGTAGGTTAGGGCCTGTTTATTTATGCTCAGATGGCTCTACTTTCCCCCCAACACAGATATCAGAATCTCGGTGGGATTGAGGATAGGTATATTCAGGGCTACTAATGATGCGTACACTGTAGCCACTAACCACAGCGGTAAGAAAGCTGCTAGCTCCCCCCATTGCTTTTCCTTAAGGAGAAGGGGTAGCTGGATAGCGAGTATTAATGCCATAATCGCCAGTACTGCTAGTACTTTTAGCAATGTCCGGACAGCCCCCTCTACTTAATCCAACTGGCTCCTTAATCAATCAACATCTAACCCCCGTACTCCAAGCCCTGCTTCGTTGTCATCTTCAGTTGCTTGGCTCCAGCGAGGAAGTATTGTTTAAGATCCTTCGCCTTCGCTCAGGATGACATGCTCAGGATGACAGAATAACATGTTCAGGATGACAAGAATAATGTTCTCCTACTTTATCCCTGCCGGCTCTTTGATTAGACCGGACACTGTGATCTTGGCCCTCACATCTAGTTCCACGTCCAGCTTGGAGAACATTTCTGGCCATCTGGGTTCCAACCGCTCCCACTCCTTGGGCTTCAGACGATAAATACCGTTGCCAAAGCCAAAGATATCGCTGTTTAGTTCCTGAGCCCGGCGCACCGCAAGCATTATT
>DURJ01000009.1 GCA_012837285.1 Bacillota bacterium | reverse complement strand
CAGCGCTCCAGCCACAAGAACCGGTGGTGTTTTCACTCCATTACCACCGGCCTTGTTCCGCAAGGCCGCCCTGATTCGAGCCAGCAATTCCTCAATGGCAAACGGCTTCGTAACATAATCGTCAGCGCCTGTGTCTAGCCCGGCAACTTTGTCTACCACCGCATCCCGGGCCGTAAGAAGTATCACCGGTACATCAGAAAACTGCCGCATCCTTCTTAGAACCTCGATCCCATTTAGACCCGGCAACATGATATCAAGCAATACCAGATCGAAGGAGCGGGTTTTTGCCAGCTCTAACCCGCTTCTCCCATCAAACGCCTTTCTTACTTCATAGCCTTCAAACTCAAGCTCCAGCTCCACGAATCGAGCTATCTTCTCTTCATCTTCAATTATCAGGATCTTCCCCATGCGTTCTTTCATTACTATCCTTTACTTCCCTTTTTATGTTCTCCGCCGCCTCAGCCACCGAATCCAAGGCCTGGTTAACACTTTCCTTCCCCAAATCAGGCCCGGCAAACCTATACCGGTAGCCCAAAAACAGCCCTATTACGATCAGGGGAAAAGTAATCCAAAACCCGCAGATCAGCAGGACTACCAGCACCGTCACCGGAACCGTCATTATCCTTGTTCCGTCTTTCCTAACCTCGAAACTATTCCTGTTGCCCCGGCCAATTACCCGCCTACACCAACCAACAAATCGCCTCGCTAACTCCGCAAAAGAAATACTCTCATCCGGCCTAGTTTCTTCCTCGGACTTCCGCTCCCGGCTCTCTTTTAGTTCCTCCTCTGGACCCTTCGAACGGTAGTAGCCGCCGCCCTCAGGGGCCGGAATTCGCTGCTCCTTTTCCAGATTGATGATAGCTTCCAAAATGTCCCCATTGGTTTTCTCCAGCGCTGCCTTAGCTTCCTCATAGGTGATATTGGCTTTTTCCCGCAGTTTCTCCACTTGCTCTAACGTAACCACAGAACAGCCTCCTCAACTTAATCTGGCTTTATTGTAGCAGCGGGAACTTTAAAGACGCTTCAAGAAACATTAAAATTCCATTAGAATTAGCATGCCCAGTCAGTACCCAGAGGAGTAAACAAGAGGGGTCATGCATTCTCTTGGGACGGAGCACCGACCAAGATGTACATATAGTAGTCGGCCCCGGCCTCCTTGCCGGTACCGTAGGTAAGGCTGATATGCTGAAAGATAATTCGCAGCTTGTAGCCGTTGCTTGTAACATCCAAGGTTAGCTCTTCAGCAGCAAGAGCCTCATGCGGCCAAGCACTGCTGCCGGTGACCGCAGCAGCAAATTCATAGAGCTCGGTGGCTACCAGCTTGTCACCGGCTGCAGACCGGAGTGATACCCGAACATCGTGCGCGCCCAAGGGTTCCAGCCTAAGCTGATATGGGACCCCGCGCACCTTTAAATCATAAGTTTGGATTTCTGTTGTATCCATTCTCCTGTGGGTGCCAGCCTGGAGCATCACGTCATAGCCCTCAATGTTCAGGGGCTTTTCCATATCCAGTCGGACAAAGGCATGCTTTAAGTCGCCACTGTGCGGGTAAGTGGGTTCAAACCCCAAAGTTGTCTCCATATCCCGGTAAGGCTCAAAATCAGCCGGCAGCCAGGCAACCTCGGGCAGATAATTGCGCCGCTGCAGGTAATTTAAGATGCTAGTGGTCTCCACCCGCAAGTTCAGATCCGCATCTGCCTTGGGCTTGAGCTTTCCATCCACCAAGATTCCGCCTTGTTCCAGATACTCCTCCAATCGGGCTATCTGGCTATTTCGTGACACGGTAAAAGCATCCACTGGCGGCAGGACCGAGACAATGGCAAAACCCGCCGCCAAAAGAGCAATGAGACTATTTCCCTTTACCGGCTTAAAGGATAACACCATACCAATCACAATAGAGAAAATACCAAACAGAGCCACATAGTAGCGGGATTCGGTAATACCATAAGCCTGCAGTCGGATATACACTGAAACCAGCTGCATTATTACAATCGGGATCAATACCTTTGGGAAGATCTTTTGATAGAGGACGGCAAAACGGTTCTTTAGCCTACTGGCCAAAACATAGATAACTAGCCCGGCAATAGAATAGGCCAAAATCATCGGCCCCAACTGTCCCGAGGGCCAATTCCTGGTGATCCCGATCTTGACAAAGTAGGCTAGCAGAACCAGCGTATAAGCAGCAACCAAGGGAATGGCTATATAAGAAATCAATATCTCCAAAAAGCGAGGATGGTAGCTTACCTCTCGGGCATAATCCCGGTCTGCTTTCGCCTTGGAATTAAAGCGTGGCAACAGCGACAGATAATAGGTTGTGGCAAAAAGAATCCACACTATGGCCATCATGTAGCCATAATAATTACTGTCTACATTAAACAGCAGGATATCCACCGCCGCGATAATCGAGGCCAAGCCGGCCGTAAGCACACCGGCGTAAAGAATAGCCGTGAAGGCCGATTTAAAATGAACCAGGGCCACGCTATTGAAATCAAATTTACCCCCCGCCGAAGGCAGCCAGATAAAAATGCAAAACATGGAGAATACCGCCACCATTGTCCGGGCGCCTACCCCATAATCTATCGCCGGTACCGGGGCAATGATCAAATAATAACTTCCGGTAAGGAGCACGGCCAAGGCATAGACAGCCCAGCGCAGGCCGCCCAGCCGCCGGAAACGTTCACAAGCAAACTGGGCCGTAACCCCGATGAAAGAACCTAACAAAAAGACAAACATCAGCTTCTGGATAATCAAATCGGGGCTCCTATGTAGAGAAATCATGTAGCAGGTCAAGGCCGTGGTACAAAGTAAACACAATACCGTCCAAGGGAAACGTAAAACTGCTTCAGACAGTCCCTGAACCAGCTTTAAGATCGCTTCAAGCAAACGTTTCATTTCTTATCTCTGCCTCTCTATTTTAAATGAGCTTCTCTTCATACCTTCGATCAGTCCCAATGCAACCTCGCTCGGCCTAGTACCCTCGGTCCACTCGGTCCACTCCCTATCATTTAGTTCGCTCCAGCGGCAATTATTCCTCCCAAAATGCTAGTGCCCAGCAAAACAATATCCGGGGAGCCCTCAGCTCATTCACTGAGAGCTCCCCGGATGTTTGCTTACCAACCGAGCCTACCACAGGAACCGTCCAAGCGTCCGAGATAGCCGAAAAAGCCCCTTATTGTCCATCCTGAACGAAGTGAAGGATCTTGCGATAAGAACTTTCGTAACAGCCGCAATATCCTTG
>DURJ01000008.1 GCA_012837285.1 Bacillota bacterium | reverse complement strand
TAATACCGATTTTGGGCGTAGCCATAGCTTCCACTTTACTTATTTTGATTGTACGCCAGGAACAGCCGGAGTTGGCCCTACTCTTAAGTCTGACAGTAGGAGCACTGATTTTTTTGTTTGCTGTTACTCGCCTAGGCAGTGTTATTGGTGTGCTAGAGTCTTTGGCCCAACGTACCGGTGTTAATCCGCAATACTTTACCCTAATTTTGAAAATTATTGCCATTGCTTATATAGCTGAATTTGGCTCCCAAATTTGTCGTGATGCCGGGCAGGAGGCTTTGGCCGGTACGGTAGAACTGGCCGGCCGAGTGGTAATTCTCCTTTTGGCTGTACCGATTCTACTCACGGTATTTGACTTGGCCCTAAAACTTCTTCCTTGAGGTGAAATACATGAAGAAGCAGTGCCTGCTGATAGCTTTGCTGGTTGCCATTATGTTTCCATCTGTTGGTGTCCGAGCTGAAGGCATCGAAGAAACAAATGATCTGGATCTGTGGGCGTTGGAAGACATCGTTAGAGCTTTGGAAGGCGACTGGGCCCTATTTGTGCCTAGTTTTCAGTGGAGAGACCTGCTGGCTCAGGCCAGGAGCGGTAAAGGATTTGACTGGCGAGCGGTGATAACCGGGCTGACAAGGTACTTTTTCCGTGAAGTTGTGGTAGGATCAAGACTTTTGGGCCAGTTGCTAGTCATGGTTGTGTTTACTGCTTTACTGACCACGTTAGAACATAGCTTTCAGGTTCAAGGAACTGTGCGGGTTGCTCAAACGCTGGTTTTCATAGCTATCATGGGAGTAGCTGTCCAGAGCTTTCATGTGGCTCTATCAACAGGCAAGACGGCTATTTCTAACATGGTTTCCTTTATGCAGGCCTTGCTCCCTGTTTTATTTACCATGTTAGTGGCTAGCGGTGCTGTGGCCAGCACAGCGCTCATGCATCCATTTCTGTTAGCCACTATTACTATTTTAGGTACCCTTACCAAAGACATAGTCTTTCCTTTACTTTATCTAAGTACAGTACTAAACCTGGTAACATACGTGGTTCCGGAGATAAACGTGGGGCGGCTGGCTTCGTTCATATCCGGAGTATGTGTTACGCTGTTGGGAATGGTATTATGTGTGTTTGTCGGCGTGAGTGCCGTCCAAGGAGCAGCAGGTAAGGTGGTTGACAGCGTGTCGATTCGGAGCGCTAAGTTCTTGGCCGGTTCTTTTATTCCTGTAGTTGGGAAGCTGTTTGCAGATGCTGTGGAAGCTGTGGTTGGTTATTCGGCAGTGGTGCAAACGGCGGTAAGTACTGCGGGAATGTTAATGTTACTGCTCCTTTGCGCTTTTCCACTCCTTAAAATTTTGGCTTTGATTTTCGTCTATAGATTGGCAGCTGCGTTGGCAGAGCCTATTGCTAATGCCCGAGTCGCCCGGTGTTTAGGGGGCTTAGGTAACAGTCTGGGGCTAATTTTTGCTACCGTGGGAGTTGTGGCTTTATTGTTTTTTCTAGCACTGACAGCTTTAGTAGGGCTGACCAGCTTGTCACTGGGGCGGGGTGGATGAAGACATGGTGTGGTTGCAAGATTGGGTACGAACCATAATCATTCTGGTGTTCTTTGCTGGGTTTTTGGAATTATTGTTACCGTCAGGCAACATGAAGCCGATGGTACAAGTGTTGGTTGGGCTCTTTGTTTTGATATTGTTACTCGGACCGGTATCGGCCTTGGTGGACCAGATCCAAAACCAAACAGAACCGGGGTTACCACGAATAGCTGAAGCAGAGACCGATGAAGTCTTAGCTCGAGGAAAAGATTTGGAAAAGCAGCAATTACAACAAGTTCTAACCCAATATCGGACCAATATCGAACAGCAGGTGTTGTGGCTGCTGAGATCTCAAGACGAGACAGTGAGAGCGGCGGTAACGGTTGACGTTGCAGATCGCGCCAATGGGGTCGATTTTGGGCAGTTGCGTTCACTGACAGTTGTACTCCAGGCGGATAAGCAGCAACGAGAGCAAGTCAACATAGAGAGTATTGCCACCTTCCTCGCCGATTTCTATGGCTTAGCAAAGGACAAGGTGGCAGTAAGCTGGATCGACTGACGAAACAAAAGGGGGACAGGGTGGATGACAGACAAAGATACGTGGTCACTGAAGACGAAACCCAGAAAACATATGAGCTGGCAATGGTTAAAGATCGACCGCTACACACTGGTAAAGTTGGGATTGTTGGCCGGCTTAGGCCTAATCCTCCTTATAGCCGGACAGTTGGTGAAAGGTCCGGCTCAGGATAGACCCTCGTCCAGTCCCTCACCTGGTTCCACTGTAGCCAGCGCTTCAAAGCAGATTGGGTCGGTATCTTACCAGGAGACGCTAGAGCTGCAGCTGGCAAACACCCTATCCCAAGTACGAGGAGCTGGACAAGTGCTGGTTCATCTTAGCTTGGAGGGCGGTAACCGAGTTACCTACGCTACTAACCGGCAGGAAGAAGTGAGGAGCACGGAAGAAAAAGCGCCGGCAGGTAGTACAGTTCGTGTTAGTGAAGAAAAACGTACAGAAGCGCAGTTGGTGATGGCTAGGGAAGGAAATGCAGAGTACCCGGTAGTGGTAGATGAGTTCCTACCGACTGTTCGCGGCGTGCTGGTGATCGCAGAGGGTGCCAAGAACCCATTCATAAAAGAGGAACTTAGCCAGGCGGTACAAGTAGTACTGGGTTTACCGGCTCACAAGGTGAAGGTTTTGGAAAGGGTGGATTGAAGATGCGTTGGCAGGAAAGAAACATAACTACATGGTTATTGATTTGTGTTGCGGTTTTGCTGGCATCAGCGTTTTATCTTCGCAATCAGCAACTGGCTAAAAGCTACAAGTTGGCTGAACCCCCTCCAAAAGAAAACTCTGAGCCTGGCCCGTCAGCTGAGCTCGGGTCGGAGAAACAGCAAACGGAACCGCGCCGACAGGATTTTTATGTGGAACAACGGTTGGATCGAGATCGTGTCCGTAGTCAAGAAATCGATACTTTACGGGAGATCATACACAATCCAAACACTGATGAAGAGAACCGTAAAGAAGCCCAGGCCCGGTTAATTCTGCTCAGTGAAGAACTGGCCAAAGAAGTAGAAATAGAGGCATTGATCAAAGCCAAAGGTTTTGCCGATGCATTGGTCTATTTGCATTCTGATTCAGTGCATGTGCTAGTGAAAGCTCCTGATCTTACCGCCGACGAGGCCGCTCGTATAGGTGATGTGGTAGCCAGGAGCTCAGGGCTACCGTTGGAAAACATCATTATTGATACGCGGCTTTGAATTCGTTGTCAGCCTGTACCAATTCTGCTATAATGAAGAAACAGAAGACGAAGGCAAGGGAGAGATTGTTTTGGATAGACTACCGGATGGAGTTCAAGTTGTGGAGTCTGAGAGCGATTTGGGAAGTGTGAAAATTGCTGATGAGGTTGTTGCTATTATTGCCGGTTTAGCGGCTACAGAAGTATCAGGTGTTGCCGGCATGAGCGGAGGGTTGGCCGGAGGTATTGCGGAAATGCTGGGCCGCAAGAATTTTACCAAAGGTGTTAAGGTAGAAGTGGGTGAAAGGCAAACGGCAGTGGACTTGTTCCTCATTGTGGAATACGGGGTGAAGATTCCGGAGGTTGCCTGGCACGTGCAAGTTGATGTCAAGAAAGCTATCGAAAGCATGACCGGTCTGGATGTGGTTGAGGTTAATGTTCATGTTCAGGGAGTAAAGATAGCAGGCGAAGAAAAAGAAGAAGAAGCTCGTGTTAAGTAAAGGAAGTGGAGCTGTGAGTACAGGTGATCGATTCTTACTTATTGTAGCTGCTATTTTACTGGTAGTTGCAGCGGTGAGCGTTGTCCTTATGGCCTTTAATTGGGGTCCTGCTATCAATCTGGGGATGCGGTTAACCAGTGAGTTTGTTTATGGCCGCTGGGAAGCTGCGATTGTAGGCGGGGTAATGTTGGCAATAGGCTTACGGCTGATACGTCTTTCCCTGGCTAGGCGCAAGGTGTTAGGGGCCCTAGTTGCCCGTTCGGAACTGGGAGAAATAAGTATTACAGTGGCAGCAGTGGAGAATATGGTTCAACGAACAGCATTGCAGGTAGCTGGGATACGGGAAGTCCGCCCCGCTGTTGTGGCTCAACCGGAGGGAGTTGCAGTAAGAATTAAGGCCTGGGTTGAGAAGGAAGCCAATGTTCCGGAGTTGGCAGAGGAGGTTCAGGAAATCCTTAGCTCACACCTCAAGGAAGTTGCCGGGCTTACGGCCACTTCCATCAGTGTAGAGGTACAGGGCGTAGGAACCGAACCCACCTTCAGAACCCGAGCGCCCCGCTAGGAAAGAGGTATTACCATGGCAAATTTTTGGTTCAATTTCCTCACCCGTCATGGCGGCAAGGTAATATTTTCTATCCTGGGGCTAGTCTTTGGCTTGACAGTTCTAGCGAAAGGGTTTTTTGCCGCCTTCTTTCTCCTTATTTGTTTGATAGCGGGCTATATGTTAGGAAAGCAAGTTGATCAAGGAGAGAAGCTATCTTCTTTGTTAGACAAAATATTTCCGCCTCGCTAAGGGAAAGGGGCGATACAGTTGGGTCGGCGACAAGGGCGCGAAGCTGCTCTAAAAACTCTGTTTCAGGTTGAGTTGGGAGGAGCTCAACCTGATTTTGCTTTACAGCAACTAATATTGGAAGACAGGCTAACCGAAGATGAAGCCAGCTTTGCCTGTGAGTTGGTTAATGGCGTACTGGCCAAACAGGAGGAAGTGGATATAATCTTAGCCCAATTCAGCCCGGATTGGAGCTTAGAACGCATGGCCAACATAGACCGAATGGTATTGAGGCTAGCGGCATATGAACTGCTTTTTTGTCCTGATGTACCGGCTGCGGTGGCTATAAACGAAGCTGTGGAGTTGGCTAAGTTATATTCTACCGGCCAATCGAGCCGCTTTGTTAACGGTATCCTTAGCTCTGTAGCTAAACTCAAATTTGCAGAGGATGACAAAACCAAGTGGAAGAAATAGTACTGGGGTTTGACAGCAGCTGCTACACCACTTCGGTAGCGGCTGTTTCCCTAGCGGGGGAAATAGTGGCCGACTGGCGCCGGCTGCTGGCAGTAGAGCCAGGAACTGCCGGTCTTCGACAGCAAGAGGCCTTGTTTCAACATTGGCAGAACTTTCCTCAGCTGTTGCAACAAATGCGGTCGTTACCTCACTTAAGACCGGTCGCGATAGCTTATAGCGAAAGACCTACCGCTCGGCCGGATTCCTATCTGCCAGTCTTTACCGCGGCTTCGTCTTTAGCTCAGTCCATAGCCGGGGTAATGGGTATACCGTCGTTACCTTTTACTCATCAAGAAGGTCACTTAGCTGCCGGGCGACTGGGGGCCGGGGGCCCATCTGCAGGTGCGTTTCTGGCGGTTCATATGTCGGGCGGGACCACAGAATTACTGGCAGTGCAGGAAAAGGCAGACGGCTTTGAGTTATCTGTTTTGGGGAAAACCATGGACCTAAATGCCGGACAATTTGTCGATCGCGTTGGCGTCGCTCTCGGCCTTCGTTTCCCAGCCGGACCGGACCTGGAAAAATTGGCCCTAACAGACCCAACTGCGGACGAGCTGGTAGTACCTTCTCATACAAAGGGATATCAAGTCAGCTTTTCAGGTCCTACCACAGCCGCCTTGCGGCTTGTGTCTAATGACGCCAATAAGGCGGCCATTGCACGAGCCGTGTTTCGTTGTATTGCCAATTCTATGGAGAAGATACTGCGCCTGGCAATTACTGAGCTTGGGATTGGTGATGTCTTACTAGTAGGCGGCGTTGCCGCTAACAAGATTATCCGTGAGCGCTTAAGGGACCGGCTCGAGCATCAGGCAGTAGGAGGAAAATTGTTTTTTGCCCCACCCAAGCTCAGTACAGACAATGCCGTTGGCATAGCCTGGTTAGGTTTGTCGACCTTAAGGAGGGGAAAGCCATGACCCCTACGTGGCCTTTGCCGGCGCTGGTGTACAGTGTAGCTGAGCTTACACGTCTGGTTAAGGACAACTTGGAAGCAGACCCTCGCTTAGGGAGCGTATGGGTACGCGGTGAGATCGGTACGTTTAGATGTCATTCATCGGGACATGTTTATTTTTCCCTAAGAGATGCCGATAGTCTACTGCGCTGTGTTATGTTCCGCAGCTTTGCCAGGCGTTTGCGCTTTGAACCCGCTTCCGGCCTGAGTGTGTTGGCGCTGGGCGAGGTTGGTGTATATGAGCGTGACGGCGCATATCAGCTCTATGTCCGGGAGCTACAACCGGATGGTCTAGGAGCACAGTATCTGGCTTTAGAACAGACCAAAGAGCGCTTAGCTAAAGAGGGGCTCTTTGCTCCTGAACGCAAACGGCCACTGCCGCCATTTCCACAGCGGGTAGCTGTGGTGACCTCACCAGTGGGAGCCGCCTTACAGGACATACTGGCCGTGGCTCGGCGACGTTTTGCCGGCATTGAAATAGTCGTTTGTCCGGTACTGGTTCAAGGCCAGAACGCCCCCGGTCAGATCGTCCATGCTTTAAGCAGATTGAATGAAATGGAGGGTATAGATGTAATTATCTTGGCCCGGGGAGGTGGAAGTAGGGAAGATCTCTGGGCTTTCAATCATGAGCAGGTGGCTCGCCAAGTGGCAGCTTGTCGATCACCCGTCATCAGTGCGGTGGGCCACGAGATTGACTATACTTTGGCTGATTTGGCTGCCGATGTAAGGGCAGCCACTCCATCAGCGGCCGCTGAAATAGTGTTTCCTGATATCAAGCATATTGAGAAGGAGTTATTCTATTTTTCACGGCGGTTGGACGAGGCTCTTAATCGGCGCCTTTCCCGTCATCGCCAGGCCCTAAGCGGCATGATAGAACGGAAACCGTGGCGTGAACCGGTGGCTCAGCTAGCTGACCGAAGGCAGGCGCTTGGGTATATCAAAAGTGAATTGCTGCACGCTAAGACCCGGTTCTTGGCCGATAAAAAAAGAGCGCTGGCAGAGATAAGACGGGCTCTACTGGCACTTGATCCGGTAGCGGTACTAGAGCGCGGTTTTGTAGCTGCCTTAGACCAAGACAGCGGTTGCCTGGTGTCTCGTGTTGGCCAAACGTATCCTGGCCAGGTTCTTAGATTAAGATTCTTGGACGGTGAGGTGTTGACCCAAGTATCGGTACCCAATCGAGGAGATGAGGATAATGGCTAAGTTGGATCAGGTAAAAGAACAGCAGCTAAGTTTTGAAGAAGCGCTGGAACGATTAGAGGAGTTGACGGCAGCCCTTGAACAGGGAAACCTTAGTCTCGAAGCAACCTTAACGGCTTTCAAGGAAGGGAAAGAGTTGCTCAAGTATTGCGAAGGGTTGCTGGGAGAGGCTGAAGAGACTCTAAAGGTGATGGATTTCAATAGTCTGTCTCCAGGGCCTGAATCTGATTGGGAGGAAGAGGAATGAATCTAAAACAGTACTTGGTTGACCGAGCCCAACAAATAGAAGAAGCGTTGCTGTCCTACATGCCGAAGTTGCCCCCGGAAGTGGAGCAACTGGGAGCTGCTATGCGTTATAGCCTGTTTGCCGGGGGCAAGAGGCTAAGACCGATCTTAGCTCTAGCCAGTGCTGAGGCGGTTGGTGCTGATCCTCGAGCTGCCATGCCAGCTGCTTGTGCCATTGAATTCATTCATACTTACTCTCTTATTCATGATGATTTACCGGCCATGGACGATGATGATTGGCGACGCGGCCAGCCAACCAGTCATAAGGTATTTGGCGAAGCCCAAGCAATATTGGCTGGTGATGCTCTTCTTACCCATGCGTTTTCTATTTTGGCTACTCCCAATAACTTTCCTTCGGTTCCAGCCGAAACAATACTACAGGTTGTGCTGGAAATTGCCGACGCGGCCGGTCCTAAAGGGATGGTAGGGGGTCAAAGTGCAGACATTAAGGAAGAGGGCACAATTCAAGCACAAGATGCGCCTTCTATGCTTAAGTACATCCATGCTCACAAGACAGGTGCCTTACTAACAGCTGCTGTTCGGGTAGGCGCTATTATTGGAGCAGCTAATTCGGAGCAACTGGCATCCCTCACCACATACGGGCAGAAGTTAGGACTAGCTTTTCAAATCTGCGACGATATTCTCGATGCTACTGGAGATCCAGAATTGTTGGGAAAACCGGTGAAGACAGACGCGCAGCACCAAAAACTAACCTACGTAACGGTGTACGGATTGCAGGAAGCTAAACATGCGGCCCAACGGCTAGCTACTGAGGCCTCAGTAGCTCTCGCCAATTTTGATGAGGCGGCTGAACCGCTCACGGCTTTAGCTTGCTATGCGATACAGCGGAAGTATTAAGGTCAGTTAACCATCCGAACAGTCAGTATATAAGTGGAGGTACCTGATCATGTCCGGATTAGGGGATAATAGAATTCTCCTCACGGCTCTTATTGCCTGGGTCACCGCTCAAAGCTTGAAGGTGCCTAGCACACTGCTTGCCAAGCGTCGCTGGGATTTTATGCGTCTGGTCAGCCCCGGTGGAATGCCCAGTTCACATTCCGCCTTGGTTACAGCTCTGTCTATCGCGGTAGGCCGAGTCAAGGGTTTTGCTTCAGCTGAGGCAGCTATCGCCATAGTCCTGGCCTTTATTGTTATGTACGATTCGGCCGGTGTTCGTCGGGCAGCAGGAGCTCAGGCCATTGTTCTAAATCAAATCGTTGATGAAGTGTTCAAAGGGGGCCGCATACGGGAAGAACGTTTGCGTGAGCTTCTAGGGCACACTCCGATAGAGGTATTTGCCGGTGCGTTTTTAGGGGCGGTTGTGGCAGTCCTTATGCGTCTCTAAAGTCCGTTGCACCAGTTTTTGAGCCATGATATAATAGTTTCGAACTGCCAATATGATTCACTTGATCTTTGAGGTAGTAGCTTTCCGAGGTCAGGTGGTGCAGTATTCTAGTCAACACTTTTGCTTTCGAAAACGGGCCTAAAAATCCGTCAAGGGCACAGCGATGAAGTTTCTGGTGGTGGCCGTATACGCCCAGTGTGCGGCTGGTGCTGGGAGTTAAGGGAACAGGGCAACCACAACGGCATGTGGCCGCTGACCCTCTTCCCGCGGAGACCCAAGTGCGTGGCTCTAAGTTACGGCTTGGGACATGAACCTGCATGCGGTGCAAGCTGTGTGCAGCGTAGCCTGCCTTGAGTGTAAGGGGTGAATACAGGTCCGACTTGCTGTCTAAGGGCCCAAAGACAGCCGGTCGCTGCTGTTGAAACCTTTTATGCAAAAGAGGCTAGAAAGCAGAAGTGTTGTCGGGGAAAACTCCTAGACTGCCCAACCAAGTTGGGACAGAATAAGGATTAAAGTGCGGGCTAAGTGGTAATCTAGTCCGATGTTCGGCAACGGCATCGAGCAATCGTAAAGGGAAACCGCCTCTTCGGTGACGACAAGGTGATTGTTGGGAAAACCTACTAGACCTGAAGCCGCAACATTTACTTATTCTGTTACCACCTGCCATTGTCTGGAGAGCCGAGAAAAAGAGTCGGAGTGTGGTGGGGTGAAATCTAAGGACACGGAAGTAGATGCCTGGCGACATGGATTCAAAGTAGGAGCGCTAACTCTTGGGCTTTCTTTGTTATTAAGCTTTTGTTCGGGGTATGTGGTACGCGCGGTACCATTTTTTTTAGCCTTTTTGGTGCTGCTGACTATTGTAGGGCTCGGCATTCTGTTTGATGTTATGGGGGTAGCTGTAACCGTGGCTGATGAACCGCCCCTACATGCTATGGCAGCGAAAAAAGTCCCTGGAGCACGTCAGGCCATTCGATTGTTGCGCCAAGCACCGGCTGTAAGCAATTTCTGCAATGACATGGTCGGTGATATGGCCGGCACCTTATCTGGAGCCACTGGCGCTATTATTGTATTTAGTCTGGTTAAGCGCTACCCTGCACTGAAGGAAGAATGGGTGGCTTTGGTAGTTGTAGCCTTTATTTCCGCCTTAACAGTGGGGGGAAAGGCTGTGAGCAAGCATTTTTCTTTACAACGGGCCAACGCCATAACACTACAGATGGGACGCGTACTGTTCCTGGCAGAACGCATCCGGGGTCGAGAGTTATTGGGGACGAAAAATAACAGTGGGGGTAAGAGATAATGACAGGAATTCTAGCTCGAATACATAACCCGTCGGACCTAAAGGGTCTCAAGCTGCAAGAGCTTGAGGCCCTGTGTGAGGAATTGAGGGAAAGAATAATAACCACCGTAGCGGTAAACGGAGGACATTTGGCTCCCAATTTGGGTGTGGTAGAACTTACGGTGGCTTTACATTATGTCTACAATCAGCCAGGAGACAAGATTATTTGGGACGTTGGTCATCAAGCCTATGCCCACAAGCTACTTACCGGTCGCCGTACCACCTTTTCCAGTTTGCGCCTGGCTGGAGGTTTAAGCGGATATCCAAACCGTTCTGAGAGTACCTACGACTACTTTGGAGTCGGTCACAGCAGCACATCAATCTCTGCTGCTTTAGGTTACGCGATCGCTCGCGACCTTAACGGCGCGGATGGAGTAACGTGTGCAGTTATTGGTGACGGCTCTTTAACCGGAGGCATGGCGTTCGAAGCTCTTAACCATGCTGGACAGCTGGGCAAACGACTCGTTGTGGTTCTCAATGACAACAAAATGTCCATTAGTCACAATGTCGGCGCGCTCTCATTGTACCTGACAAGGCTAAGATCTAATCCGAATTATTTTCGATTAAAAGAAGACATTGAGTTCTTACTGAAACGGATTCCAGCCATAGGAACACAAATGGCCCGGACAGCCGAAAGGGTTAAAGATGGTGTGCGGTTTATGCTAATTCCGGGTACACTATTTGAAGAGCTCGGTTTTACTTATTTCGGCCCGCTGGACGGACACGATATTGCTCATTTACGGAGTGTGTTCGATCATGCCCGTAAGATTAACGGTCCGGTGCTAATTCATGTGCTGACAAAAAAAGGGAAGGGCTATCCACCGGCAGAAAAAAGTCCGGATAAGTACCATGGGATTGGGCCTTTTGATGTGAGTACCGGCCGGCCCCGCACTGATGGTAGTATCACTTATACGGACGTTTTTGCCAAGACCATGTTAGAGCTTGGAGCCAAGAAGCACGATCTGGTCGCTGTTTGTGCCGCCATGGCTTCCGGTACAGGTCTAGCAGAATTTGCGAAGCGCTATCCGGAGCGTTTTTTTGACGTGGGCATTGCTGAACAACATGCTGTCACCATGGCAGCTGCCTTGGCAGCCGCCGGCAAGCGCCCGGTGGTAGCTATTTACAGCACATTCCTCCAACGAGCTTACGATCAAGTTATTCATGACGTTTGCCTCCAAAATCTTCCGGTAACTCTTTGCCTGGATCGGGCTGGCTTGGTGGGTGAGGATGGAGCCACACACCAAGGCTTGTTTGACCTAGCCTATTTGCGCCATATTCCTAATATGACTGTGTTAGCACCGCGTGATGCCGGTGAGCTGGAGTACATGTTACATTCTGCTGTTGAGTACCCGGGGCCGGTGGCAATCCGTTATCCCCGTGCTGCGGTCGAATCTGCTCCATGGATAACCAGCACAGCCGGTTGGGGTGAAGGGGAAATCCTCAAGGAAGGCTCGCAAGGCATGGTGTTAGCTGTGGGCAGTATGGTGCTACCCAGCCTCAGAGTGGCCCGGGCCTTGTCTAAAGAAGGTCTGGACATTGGGGTATGCGATGTACGATTTGTCAAGCCTTTACCAACCGATCTGATTTTGGACCTTGTTCGCCGACATAATCGACTTATTACTGTGGAAGATCATGCTTTGGCGGGGGGCTTCGGTAGTGCTGTCTTAGAGCTGGTAAGTGAAGCCGCCATGGGTATTCCGATCAAACGCTTAGGAATAAAGGACCGGTTTATCGAACAGGCCAGCCGACAGGAACAGCTCAAGTTATGCGGCTTAGATGAGCAAAACCTCACGACCTGTTTTCATAACTATTTTAGCCTCAGCCAAAACAGAAAAGAGCTAAAGGCAAGTGATGGCCGTGACAACTAAGAGGCTAGACCTATTGCTGGTGGAACGAGGACTGGCTCCCAGCCGGGAGCGGGCACAAGCTCGAATTCTGGCCGGGGAGGTTTTAGTGGATGGACAGCTCACCGACAAATCCGGAACCAAAGTACGCCCAGATGCAGAAGTGGTACTTCTCGGAGAAGATCTACCCTATGTAAGTCGTGGGGGCCTAAAACTGGAAAAAGCGATCCGTTGTTTTGGGCTAAATTTTGAGGGCAAGATTGTGTTAGATGGTGGGGCCTCAACAGGGGGTTTCACTGATTGTGCCCTGCAACACGGAGCGGCGAAGGTGTACGCGGTGGATGTAGGTTACGGGCAGCTGGCTTGGAGACTGAGACAAAATCCGAAAGTGGCAGTGTTGGAGCGCACTAATATCAGATATTTAGCTAAAGAACAACTGGTTCCCTTGCCGGAAATAGCCTGTATCGATGTGTCTTTCATTTCCTTAGAAAAAGTCGTCCCGCCAGTGCTCAATGTCCTGGTAGGAGAGAGAGAAATAGTGGCACTGATAAAACCACAATTCGAAGTGGGCAAGGGCAAAGTGGGCAAGGGAGGAATTGTCAAGGATCCGCTGTTACACCAGGAAGTACTAACCAGAATCATGTGCATGCTTAACCGGTATATGAGTTGTGTAGGTCTTGATTATTCTCCCATCAAAGGAGCCAAAGGTAATATCGAATACTTGGTCTATGCTCGCCATTCCCCCTCCAAGGTAAGCCTTGACGTTGCTCAAGTGATAGAAGCTGCCCATACTGAACTGGCATAGCAGGCTAGCGGCATTTTTGAGGAGACAACAGGTTGCAGTGCTGCTTGGTAACCAGTCTGGAACAAGTCCGGTGGCCCCTCCAGTAGATCTAATTGTGAGTCAGTACAGGAATTGAGCGTTGGTTGGCGAACTAGGAAATGGGGGGGAGAACATAAGTGACCCGGGGTGACGTGTTTATCCTTGGGATAATACTAGGTGGGGCAAGTCTATACTTGATTTGTACACTGTGGCAGCGTTGGCTTCGTAAGCGTCGGTTTGTCGGAGCTAAGCGTTCGGAAGAAAAGGCGGCGAATTTACTGGAGCAACAGGGATTTTACATTGTCTGTCGTCAGCCTACAGCTTCTTCTTTGGCCTACGTTAACGGCAAGGCACACACAACTACGATAAGAGCCGATTTTATAGCTAGGAAAGGTTGGCGTAGGTACGTGGTAGAGGTTAAAAGCGGGCGCACAGCCTCGAGGCTGAATGCTCGCACCCGACGTCAGTTATTAGAGTACCAACTGGCATTTCAACCCGACAGTATTTTGCTGGTGGACATGAGCAAGAACAATTATAGAGAGATATCCTTTCGCCGACCTATTCATTGGCGCAGTCTATTGCCGACTGTCACCGCTTGCGCAATTGCTTTTGTGTTGGGGGGAACAACTGTCTATATCCTGGGCAAGGGGATGTGGTGATGATTTTCAAGAAAATAGCTATAGTAGTCAATAAGGAAAAAAGGCGGGCGTATAGGTTAGGCCGCCAACTGGTTACATATTGTCAAGAACATGCTCTTGAAACAGCATTGTTGCCGGTAGATGCCGAGTTCTTAGGCTATCCGCAGCAGGGCAGATCCCTGGAGGAGCTCAGACAATGGTCTGATTTGGTTATTTCATTGGGAGGTGATGGTACCCTTTTGGGTGCAGTCCGGTTGTTTGTTCCAGCAGGAGTTCCTATTCTGGGAATTAACCTTGGACATCTAGGCTTCTTAACTGCGGCTGAACCTGAACATGTGGAACAGATGTTCTTAGATTTGGTGGCCGGCCGTTGTTCCTTGGAGGAACGTAATTTGGCCCAAGCCACAATATACCGACAGGGAGAAGTGTTAGGAGAATTCTTGGCGTTAAACGATGTAGTCATCACCAAGAATGCTTTTGCTCGAATACAGGTAGCATGTTACGTTGGGGACGAATACTTAGCTACATATCGCGGTGATGGCGTAATAGTGGCCACGGCTACCGGTTCTACAGCTTATTCACTGTCGGCCGGGGGACCGATTGTCAGTCCGGCTCTAGACTGCTTGATTATTACCCCTATTTGTGCCCATGCCTTGGGCGTACGCAGCTTGGTAATTTCCGGACGGGAGACATTCCACGCTTTTGTTGCTGCTCACAAAGGGGACATTATGATTACAGTAGACGGTCAAAGGGCACAGCCGTTAGAGCAGGGCGATAAGGTGAAGGTGATGCTAGCTGATCAGACAGTGAAGTTCATTCGCCTGCCAGGACAAGAATTCTACCGTGCGTTGCAGGCTCGCCTGCTGGATAACAGTTGTAGGTTGCCGGAAGCCGAGAGAGTTGAGGAGTAAGGGGGGTACTTAGGCGGTGAAAGTCCGGCGACAAATGAAAATAATGGAGCTGATCAGTTCCCGACCCATCGAAACCCAGGAAGAATTAGCCACACTACTTAGCCAAAGCGGTTTTGAAGTAACCCAGGCAACCGTATCACGGGATGTCAAAGAATTACGGTTAGTAAAAGTGCCTCTGGGTGAAAACAGGTACGGTTATGCTTTGCCTCCAGACATGCCAAAGGGAAGCATTGATCCTCGACTAAGACGTATTTTCCGCGAATCGGTTATTAGCATGGACTACAGTGAGAACTTGATTGTAATCAAGACCTTGCCCGGTTCGGCACAAGGGGTGGCCTATGCGGTTGATAACATGGATTGGGAAGAGATCCTAGGTAGTTTAGCCGGTGACGATACAATCCTGGTGATAGCAAAGCACAAGGATCAAGTTACCAAGGTTATGGAGCGCTTTGAGAAATTTCTTGGCTAGAAGGTGGTACATTTTGCTGGAGGCAATTTCCATCAGCAATTTTGCCTTAATTGATAAGCTTACAATAGAATTTGAGCCCGGCTTGAACATTCTAACCGGCGAAACAGGAGCCGGCAAGTCAATTATTATCGACGCTTTGGGCATGGCTTTAGGAGAAAGGGCGTCGTCCGACTTCTTACGTACAGGGGCAGAGTCGGCTCGGGTTGAGGCAGTATTTGCGTTGGAATCTGGCTCTCGGCCATTGCTTACATTGACAGAAGCTGGAATTCCTCATGACGACTACCGGATAATACTAGTTCGTGAGCTGAATGCGTCGGGGCGCAATTATTCCCGGATTAACGGTCACCTGGTAACTACAACCCAGCTTAAAGAAATTGCCCAACAATTAGTGGACATACACGGCCAACACCAACATCAATCTTTGTTACATCCGTCGACACACTTGAGTTTCCTTGATGCTTTCGGAGGCTCTGACCAGATGGCGCTAGTTCATAAGGTACGTGAGCTGTACTCTCAGCATAACCGCCTGGTAACTGCACGGGAAAACTATGAACAAGCGCAAAGAGAACGTGCCCAAAGGATAGATATGCTTCAGTATCAAATTGAGGAAATAGAAGCAGCCAGGCTTATACCTGGTGAGTGGGAGGAGCTGGAACAGGAAAAGGAGCGCCTGAAGCAGCGCGAAAGCTTACTGGAAGCTGTGGGTAATTCTTACGTGCTATTATACGGTGGGCCTCGGGAACAAGGTGCGATCGATCTTGTGGGGCAGGCCCAGACGCTCCTTGATCAAGCAGCTACAACCGACCAGGAGTTGGCTGCGGTGGCCGAAGAATTAACGGTTAGTCTGTACAATCTGGAAGAATTGGTACCGAAATTGCGGCAGTATCAAGAGGAGTTTCCTCAAGACCCTAACCGTTTGACTGAAGTAGAGGAACGGTTGGAATTAATCCGTTCCCTGAAGCGGAAGTACGGAAAAGACATTCCTGCTATCTTAGATTATGTCCAAGCTGCGATCACCGAGTTGGGACGATTGCAGCAGGAAGAAGCAGACCGAACCAAGCTAACTGACGAGTTAACCCGGATAAAGGACCAGTTGACAGAAGCTGCTGGCCGGTTAACCAACAAAAGGCGGCAAACGGCAACCGCTTTCGAACAGCAGTTAGAAGAAGAACTAACCGATTTGGGCCTGGACAAAGCACAATTACAGGTAGCGTTCTCCATGCAAGAAGATGATTCCGGCCTGGACTATGGTGAGCGAAAGCTCAAAATTTTGGCCACAGGTTTTGAACAAGCTGAATTCCTGCTGGCAGCAAATCCCGGGGAAGAACCGCGGCCGCTGGCCAAGATTGCTTCCGGAGGTGAAACTGCTCGAACAATGCTAGCAATAAAAACGGTATTGGCAGGAGCAGATGCTGTACCAACGCTGATTTTTGACGAAGTCGATGCCGGCATCGGTGGTCGAGCAGCTCAAAAGGTTGCCTCTAAACTGGGTCAGGTCAGTCAATTCCATCAAGTGATCTGCATTACCCATTTGCCACAAATTGCTGCTATCGGCAGCACTCACTTTTATATTTATAAACAGACTATTGAAGGGAAAACTTATACCAGAATCGACCGACTGTCTCCGTCAGCCCGAATTCAAGAGCTGGCCCGAATGCTAGCGGGATCAAATGTCACCGCAGTAGTTTTGCAGCATGCCGAACAGTTACTACAACAGTATGGATCGATACCGTCGTAAAATATTACCAAATCAGGTAAGCGCTCTCAGCATAAAGGAGCTTGAGACAGGGAAACCTGTTCTCAGGTTCTTTTTTTGAATGGAAAGGAGGTGGAGATTGGTCAAGTTGGGGCAAGGAGTGACCGGACGTGGAACGTAGAACAGTCGGACTAGTTCTCATGGTTGCGGTCATTGTTGTTTTTCTGGTTCCTAATTGCTTTTCTTTGGTTGCTTTTCCCAAAACCATCGGATTGCCTGTGGGGCAAAGCCAGTCTTTTCATCTTAATGTACTGTTGCCGGTGAGGGTTCGACTTGTCAACGGACCAGGACTGAAACTCAATGAAACTTGGCTAACCAACACACCGGTACAATTACACTTGGGTTATCCGCTGACTTTAGAAACAGCTGAAGTTGGGCAATCCGAAATGGAATTTCAGTTGTTTGGTGTCCCTTGGCGTCGTGTTCTGGTTGAAGCTAGGGAGCCTGATGTGGTGGTGCCAGGGGGCCATGCTGTTGGAGTCTTACTAACTAGTGAAGGAATTATTGTTGTCGGTTACGATAATGTTGCGGGACCGTATGGGTATTCCTCTCCGGCCCGGGACTCCGGCATTTTGCCGGGAGACCTGTTGCTTAAAGCAAACGGAAGCAGCTTATTAACGGTAGCAGACTTAATCCGATCGGTAGAGCAAGCAGGACTTGAAAACCAGGCCTTAGTATTGACGCTAAGGCGGGGAACAGAGACTAGGATAGCAGAGTTATATCCGCTCAAGACGCCCAAAGGATCTTTTCGGATTGGCCTCTATGTGCGAGATGGAGCCAATGGAGTAGGCACTCTGTCTTTTTACGATCTCGATACAGGTTGCTTCGGTGCCCTGGGTCACGTGGTAACTGACGTGGATACAGGTACAACACTAGCTATCAGAGACGGATCCATTGTCAAAGCCTTTATTTCCAGTGTAAATGCCGGTACACGAGGTCAACCAGGAGAAAAGATAGGTGTCTTCCAACCGGGAGAAAGCAACCTAGGTAAGATAGTGGCCAACACTGAGTTTGGGATATTCGGCTTGCTTAATGAGCCGTTGGAGAATCCCTATTTCCAGGAAGGGATTCCGGTTGCCATGGCCACTGAAGTGCATCCGGGACCGGCTGAGATATATACAGTTCTGGAACGGGATCGAATTGATAGTTTCGAGGTGGAGATCGAACGGGTAATTAACCAATACAGTCCCACTGACAAAGGGCTAGTACTGAAAATTACGGATGATCGATTAATTGAAAAAGCCGGTGGAATTGTCCAAGGGATGAGCGGGAGTCCGATAATACAAGACGGTAAGTTAGCCGGAATTGTTACTCACGTATTTATCAATGATCCCAGCCGGGGTTTTGGAATCTTAGCCGAATGGATGGTGGAAAAAGGTAAGTCAATTACTGAAGGAGCCGTCAAGGCTCCTTCAGTGCTTGCGGCTTTTTCTACCAAATGAGGAGGATTATGGTAACGTGGTGTCGAATATCTGCAGCAACCTAATTGGATTCAACCCAGGTCAACTAGATCGAACAAAGAAGGGGGAAGTAGAGTGTCAGGGAGTATTCGAGTAATGATTGCTGACGATAACAAGGAGTTTTGTGTTTTAGTTCAAGAATACATTGAAGAACAAGCTGATATGGAATTGGTAGAAGTAGCGTACAATGGTATGGAGGTGCTGGAAAAACTCGACACAGCTTTGCCGGATGTCCTAGTATTGGACATTATTATGCCTCATTTGGACGGACTGGGTGTATTAGAGAAATTAGTGGAAAGGCCATTAGATAAACGTCCCAAAGTTATTATGTTAACAGCGTTTGGGCAGGAAAGCATTACTCAACGGGTGGTAGACTTGGGAGCTGACTATTACATTCTTAAACCGTTTAATCTCGATGTGCTCATTAACCGTATTAGGCAACTGGCTGGAGAAAGCTATGTCTCGAAACGAACAGCGCCGGTAAAAGCCAAGAGCCTTGATGTGGAGGTGACCAATATTATTCACCAAATTGGGGTACCGGCTCATATTAAAGGCTATCTTTATTTGCGCGAAGCTATCCTAATGGTCATTCGCGACGTAGATTTGTTGGGGGCAGTTACCAAAGAGCTGTATCCCCTGATTGCAGACAAGTACAACACTACTCCTAGTCGAGTAGAGCGCGCGATCCGACACGCGATTGAAGTTGCTTGGAGCCGAGGAAATGTAGATGTAGTAAACAGCCTTTTTGGCTATACCATAGACGTAAACCGGGGCAAACCGACAAACTCGGAGTTTATTGCCATGATTGCTGACAAGCTACGCGTAGAAAACAAGGCCAGTTAAGAAGGGGACAGGTCAACTGTCCCTTTTGCGTTTAGATGGTTGCTCATAAATAGACCATGCAGTCTAAATGGGAATAATAGGGTAATTGGCCAAGGGCTAACATTCTGTTGGGCAGTTGGTTACTGGGTACAAGTGGGGGGCCGGCGCAACTGGGAACAAAAAAAGACCAAGTGGTGAGGCCATTTAGAGGAGTTTTGTCTAGCAATGACGAATAAAGGACGATGAAGGTTTATTAAAATGAATGCCTTAAGTGAGGGGGAAAACTAACTTGATCGGGGTGGCAATAAGCGATCTTGCAGCCGACGATGCCAGGGGAGTGGCAGAATGCTTTGAGGAGAGCACATTTCTGCAACCTCTGGCTTATGTACGTTGTGGGGATGAAAATCTCCATGATCTTCCTCCATCCTTACGGGCTTTACCAGGAGTAGCTATTGAAGAACTTGCCTTTTTACCGGGATTAGACATGGTCATTTGTGGTAGCACCGAAGCCCAAAGGCTGGTCCAGTCACTCAGATTAAGGGGAATGTTAGTAGTGGGCCCGGAAGCTTTGCCGGTGTTTTTGTTCTTAACTGCTCGACTTCGTCACGAGATTAATAACCTCATCCAAGCAAAACTTATGTTGGCAGCTATTATCGACGCCACTCAAGATGCTATTTCGGTGGTTGATGAGCGCGGCTACGGCATCTTGGTCAATCCGGCCTATACCCGTCTGACTGGACTGACTCAAAAAGATGTGCTGGGAAAACCGGCCACTGTCGATATTGCCGAAGGAGAAAGTATTCATTTGAAAGTGTTAGATACTGGCAAGCCGATCCAAGGCGCCAGACTCAAAGTAGGTCCCCAGAAAAGAGATGTCATTGTGAATGTAGCCCCTATTGTCGTGCATGGACACTTGCGCGGTAGTGTCGGAGTCATTCATGATGTGTCCCAAATCAAGCAGCTTACAGAAGAGTTGGCTCAAGCCAAGCAGAGAATCAGACACTTGGAAGCCAAATACACTTTTGAGGATATTATCGGCGACAGTCCGGAGCTGAAGGCGGCAATAGACCAAGCTAAACGAGCAGCAGACCTACCGGCCACAGTTCTGCTACGGGGCGAAAGCGGCACTGGGAAAGAGCTGTTTGCCCACGCTATTCATAATGCCAGTCGATGGCGGCGGGGACAGTTTGTCCGGGTCAATTGCACTGCTATTGCCGAATCCCTACTGGAAAGCGAACTTTTCGGCTATGAAGAAGGAGCCTTCACCGGAGCTAGAAGGCAAGGCAAGAAAGGATATTTCGAAGAAGCAGTCGGAGGGACCATCTTTTTGGATGAAATAGGAGAGATTAGCCCTGCGTTACAAGCAAAATTGCTCCGAGTACTGCAAGAAAAAGAGATTGTCCGGGTTGGGGGGACGCGAGCTATTTCTGTCAATACGCGGGTTATTGCAGCTACTAATGCTAATTTGGAGCAAGCTGTAGAAGAGGGACGTTTTCGAGAGGACCTATATTATCGGTTGAATGTGGTCCCCATCTTCATTCCGCCGCTGCGCTATCGGAAAGATGATGTGCCTCCCTTGGTTGTCTTTCTTTTACGTAAGTTCAATCAACAATTTGGCCGGGCCGTAGAGAAAGCAGCTCCGCAGGTTCTTTCTGCTTTAGTAGCTTATGATTGGCCGGGCAATGTTCGTGAGCTAGAGAATTTGCTGGGCCGAGCCATGATCAATATGAAGTACAACGAAACGGCGATGCAGTCACACCACCTGCCTCCTATGGGCGGCTTTGGCATGGATACTCGGGCTACCCGCAGCTTACCCACTGCTCGCTGGGTTCCGGGAAAAACCCTGGCCCAATTGACGGCGATAACTGAACAGAGGGCTGTGGAGCAGGCGTTGGACCATGCCAAGGGCAACAAGACTGTAGCGGCTAAATTACTTGGCATTTCACCGCGAACGCTGTACTACAAGCTGGACAAGTATGGCATTACAACTTAAGGCAACTCTGCAGTATACTGCAGGCAATGTATTGCAGAGTTGCAACCTTCTGCGACCTAAGACCGTTCTTTGGCTAGAAAGGAATGGCTTTTTTATTGACTAAGAGCACAACAGGCTTGTAACTGCGCACTGATCGTGGCAGATATTGTATCAAAAGGATCATTGAGCGTTGGCATGTTACTTGCATTACATAAGTCGGGTACTACCCTTGCGGCTCAATAGGTATTACTAAGGAGGGGGTGAAGGGAAACGCGTATTTTGGTTTTAAACCCGGGTTCTACATCCACCAAGCTTGCTTTGTTTGATAACAATCAGTTGCTTTATACGGAAAGCCTGTCTCACCTGCCGGCAGAATTAGAAGCCTGTGCCTCTGTAACAAAGCAATACGGCCTTCGTAAAAAGGCTATTTTGGCTGTTATGACTAAGAAGAATACTTCTTTGGCCTCATTGTCAGCAGTGGTTGGCAGAGGAGGACTCACCAAGCCCCTCTCTGGTGGTACGTACAGCATCAGCCAACAGATGGTTGAGGATTTGAAATCCGCTAAGTGGGGTGAACATGCGTCCAATCTAGGGCCGATTTTGGCTTATGAACTAGCCCAAGAGGCCGGAGGAATCCCGGCTTTCACCGTGGATCCGGTGGTGGTGGATGAGCTCGACGATGTGGCCCGCATCTCAGGTCTGCCGGAATTGCCGCGCCAGAGCAAGTTTCATGCCCTGAACCAAAAAGCAGTTGCTCGTCGAGCAGCAAAAGCGTTGGCTCGTCCTTATCAAGAGCTGAACCTAATTGTTGCTCATATGGGCGGCGGTATCTCTATCGGTGCGCATAAGATGGGGCGGGTGGTGGACGTTAACAATGCTCTGGACGGGGAAGGGCCGATGACGCCTGAAAGAAGCGGCACCCTTCCTGTAGGCGATTTGGTTCGGTTGTGTTATAGCGGTCGTTTTACCTACGAAGAGATTATGCGTATGGTGAAAGGTTCCGGCGGTTTCATGGCACATTTGGGGACAATTGATACCCGGGAAGTACAAGAACGGGCCATGGCCGGAGATAAGGAAGCAGAGTTGATTTTTCGAGCCTTAGCCTACCAAGTAGCAAAAAACATCGGTGCTTTGACAGCAACCTTTGGTGGCAAACTGGATGCCATTGTTCTGACCGGGGGGATGGCTCATTCCGAACTGTTGACCACTTGGATTAAAGAGCGGGTGGATTTCTTGGCACCGGTATTGGTCTATCCTGGTGAGAGTGAGATGGAAGCTTTGGCGCAAGGAGCCCTTCGTGTTCTTAACCAGGAGGAAACAGCGCGCAAGTATGTTTGAAGCTGAAATACTTTAAGCTGAGAGGGCAGATTATGCATTTTGAGAGTCGGATCACAATTTTCGTTGGGGCATTCGGCAGCGGTAAAACGGAAATCGCCATCAATTATGTCCGTGCTCTGGCAAAGCAACGGGAGAAAGTCGCTATTGTAGATATGGATATAGTCAGCCCCTATTTTCGATCCCGAGACGTGACCGAAGAACTCACAGCTCAAGGAATCGAGGTGATTGTGCCGCCGGGGGAATTGGCACAAGCGGATCTCCCTATTATAGTTCCGCGTATCAAAGGAGCATTCGACGATCCTGAATTGCATGTAGTGGTGGATGTGGGCGGTGACGATATTGGTGCTACAGCCCTGGGCCGTTTCAGTGATCAATTAGAATCGCTGCCACATGAGCTGCTACTGGTAATCAATACTTGTCGACCTTTTACCAAGGATGTTAACGGTATCAAAAACATGCTATTGGCAATTGAGAATGCTACGCACCTGAAAGTGACCGGTCTGGTGGCTAATTCCAACCTTGCTTTGGAAACTACACCCGAGGTCATTCAGACCGGATTAGAAATCATCGCCGCTGCGGGAGCAGATAGCGGTATTCCAGTAGTGGGGGTAGGGGTGCGAGAAGACCTGATTTTAAGTATCGGCACTTTAGCAGCACCAATATTTCCAATCACTATCACTTTGTTGCCCCCTTGGTATAAGAGCCCTGTTCTTGCCCGGGATCGGAGATCGGTCATGGCCGCCCAAGCGGCCCTAACTCACCGTCAGCAGAGACAGTAAGGAGGGGAAGAAATGGCCCGTGGGAAAGTGGTGTTCAATGAAGATCGGTGCAAAGGCTGCGAACTTTGCACAACCGTATGTCCCACCAAGATCTTAGTTATGAGCGAAAAGATTAACAAATTGGGCTATCATCCAGCTTCAGTATCTGATCCGGACAAATGTACCGGCTGCGCTACCTGCGCCCGTATATGCCCGGATTGTGTTATTCAAGTGTATCGAGAATAAAGAAGCGAACGGAGGGGAGAAGTATGAGCGAAAAGCTCTTGATGAAAGGTAACGAGGCCTTGGGGGAAGCAGCGCTGCAAGCCGGCTGCCGACTTTATTTTGCTTATCCTATTACACCTCAGAGCGAGTTACCGGAGTATCTATCACGGCGCATGCCGGAAATTGGTCGAGTGTTCCTACAAGCGGAATCCGAAATTGCTGCTATCAACATGGTATACGGTGCTGCCGGTGCCGGTGCTCGGGTAATGACATCTTCCTCCAGCCCCGGTATCAGCCTTAAACAAGAAGGGCTGTCGTATATTGCCGGGGCCGAGCTACCTTGTGTAATTGTAAACATGTCTCGTGGTGGACCGGGACTAGGAAGTATCCAACCGGCCCAATCAGATTACCTCCAGGCTACTAAAGGCGGCGGCCATGGAGATTATCACCTTATTGTGTTGGCTCCCGCTTCAGCCCAAGAGATTGTGGATCTAACCATCTTGGCTTTTGACTTGGCGGACAAGTATCGTAACCCGGTAATGATAATGGGGGACGGACTGCTAGGTCAAATGATGGAGCCGGTGAGTTTTCCGGACAGAAGCGAGGTAAAGCTACCGGAAAAGCCTTGGGCTACCACCGGTTATAAAGGAGATCGTCAGAGAAACATCATCCATTCTCTGGAGTTAATGCCTGAGCGTCTTGAAGCCCACAACCGAAAATTACAAGAGAAATACGCTGACATTATGGCCACTCAAAAGCAGTCGGAAGAATACTTGACCGACGATGCCGACATAGTTTTGGTTGCTTTCGGCACAGTGGCTCGCATCTGCCGGAGCGCTATTGATATGGCCCGCGAAAAGGGTATTAAGGCCGGACTATTTCGTCCGATAAGCTTATGGCCGTTTCCTGATGAAAGCTTGGCTCGCTTAGGCGAAAAAGAGCGCGTATTTCTATCAGTAGAAATGAACTGTGGCCAGATGATAGAAGATGTCCAGCTTGCTCTTAAGTGCCGCCGGCCAGTGCACTTCTTGGGGCGTGTAGGCGGTATTGTACCATCGCCGGAAGAAGTCCAGGCAAAGATTGAAAAGATTATGGCCGGGAGGTGTGAGGCATGAAACTAGTATTTGATCGCCCCCGTTCCTTGGCAGATGTACAGACCCACTATTGTCCCGGGTGTACTCATGGCGTAATTCACCGCTTGGTGGCCGAAGCCATTGACGAATTAGATGTGGCCGAGCGCACCGTTGGAGTGGCGCCCGTGGGCTGTTCAGTCTTGGCCTATAATTACTTTAACCTGGATTTCCAGGAAGCGGCGCATGGTCGAGCTCCTGCTGTAGCTACCGGCATCAAGCGGGCGCTTCCAGATCGCATTGTCTTTACGTATCAAGGGGACGGAGACTTGGCTTCTATCGGTACAGCTGAGATTGTGCATGCAGCTAATCGCGGTGAGGCTATCACTGTTATTTATGTCAATAACGCTATTTATGGCATGACCGGTGGGCAGATGGCGCCCACTACCTTACCCGGCCAAAAGACGACCACTTCGCCCTACGGCCGTGATGTAGATTTCTGTGGATATCCTATCCGTATGGCCGAAATGCTATCCACCCTTGTTGCTCCGCAATATATTGCTCGGGTAGCAGTCAACTCTCCGGCCAATATCCAAAAAGCAAAACGAGCTATCAAGAAAGCCTTTGAAATTCAAGTTAAGAACAACGGTTTCGCCTTAGTGGAAGTTCTGTCCACTTGTCCTACGAACTGGGGTCTTGCACCTGAAAAAGCTCTAAGATGGCTTGAAGACAATATGATGCCATACTACCCCTTAGGTGACTTCAAGGTTCCCAAGGAGGTGGAGTAGATGCAACATGAGTTTATCTTTGCTGGTTTCGGTGGTCAGGGTGTATTGCTCATGGGCCAGCTACTAGCCCACGCAGCCATGGATGAGGGTAAGAAAGTATCCTGGATTCCGTCGTACGGACCGGAGATGCGGGGCGGTACCGCTAACTGCACTGTGATTGTCTCGGAACGCGAAATCGGCTCACCGGTGGTAAGCAGTCCAAGTTGCGTTGTCGCTATGAATCTACCTTCACTGGATAAGTTTGAGAAGGCAGTGAAGCCCGGCGGTGTGCTGGTAATTAATTCTTCCTTGGTAACCCGTGAGCCCAAACGGCAGGATGTAACCGTAGTTAAGGTGCCTGCTACCGGAGTTGCCAATGAATTGGGGAACGCTCGGGTAGCCAACATGGTGGCCTTAGGCGCGGTGGTAGAAGCTACCGGGGTGGTGACTCCCGACAGTGTGTTGGAAGCACTAAGAAAAAACCTACCAGCACACAGACAGAATCTCCTCCCGCTTAACAGAGAAGCGATTGAAAAAGGACGAGACGCTGCTAGAAAGTAGGACTTAACAGCTGCCCCCGCTAAGCCGGGGGCAGCTTTTTTGGAAAACCATGAATGATGTGCAGGAATTTCCTACTGTGGTCACGAATATGACTATGACTTATGCCTTATATTACGAGTGACCAGAAGAAGGAAGATAGTTGTGAAGATTATTCGTGCGGACCCATGCGGGTTTTGTCCCGGTGTTAAGCGGGCGCTAACCCTGGCCAAGCAGGCTTTGGCTAATGGAACAAAAGTGTATAGCTTTGGCCCGTTAGTTCATAATGAACATGTAGTGGCCAAATTGCGTAATCAAGGAGTAGAACCTATTGATCGACTAATGGGCGTAGATTCGGCGGCATTGATAATTCGAGCGCATGGCGTCAGCCCGGAAACGGTTGCTGAAGCTCGAACCTGTGGTTTTACTCTTTATGATGCCACTTGTCCCCGGGTACGAAAAGTGCAGGAGTTGGCTGCGCATCTTAGCGGTGCAGGCAAGACAGTTGTGTTGGTGGGAGAGAGTGAGCATCCCGAAGTAAAAGGGATTGTCGCCCACGCCCAAGGTCCTGGTAGAATAATCGTAGTGGGGCATGCCGATCAGGTGAAGAGCCTGTCTGAACTGCCTCAGACCATAGAACTTTTGGCTCAAACAACACAGGCACCAACCAGCGTACAGTCCGTGGCCTGTGCACTGCGGAACCGAGGGGCCCGCGTGAATATCCATGACACATTATGTGATGCGACCACGCAGCGTCAGATGGCCGCGCAAGCTCTTGCGCGGCGTGTGGACGTTATGATAGTGGTAGGTAGTAACCAGAGCGCTAATACCCGCCGCCTGGTCCAAATTTGTCGGGCAGAGGGTGTTCCTACCTATCTGGTCACCAGCGGAGAAGAGCTTGATCCAAAGTGGTTTGCTGGCAAGGAGACGGTTGGAATAACGGCTGGTGCGTCGGCGCCTGAGGAAATGATCGAGGAGGTTTACGGCAGAATGACTGAAGACATTCTAAAGGAAGAGGTACAAGCGGTGACAGAAGAGGAACAAGTGGAAGCGGCGTCGGAAACGCCGAAGGAAGAGGAAACAGCAGTCCAGGAGTCTCCAAGTGCTCCTGCGGAAGCGGAAGCCGCGGAAGCCGCGGAAACCACAGAAGCCACCGATGCCATGGAAGCTATGGAAGCGAAGGAAACAGTTGAAGAACTGTATGCTAGCTCATTGCTTACCTTGCAGGAGGGCCAGGTTGTCACTGGAAAAGTAGTACGAGTGGACAACGATGGAGTACTCGTGGATGTTGGCTATAAATCAGAAGGGCTTATTCCTTTGGCAGAACTCAGCGATGCACTTTTCTCCAGCCCGGAAGAGGTTACTCAGGTTGGAGAAGAGATTAAAGTCGCTGTCCTGAAAGTGGATGCAGAAGGAAACAATCTTCTTTTGTCCAAGCGGCGAGCCGATCAAGAAGAAGCTTGGGAGCTGCTGAAAAAGCATTACGAGAATGCGGAACCAATAGAAGGTAAAGTTACAGAAGTTGTAAGGGGCGGCCTCATTGTTTACTTGGGATTAAGAGCGTTTATGCCAGCTTCCCAAGTGGGACTGCGCTACGAAGCGGATCTTTCACATTATGTAGGGCAGACTTTAAAGGCCAAGATTATTGAGTTAGAACCTGCTCGAAGGCGGGTAATACTATCGCATCGAGCTGTGCTGGAAGAAGAGAGGGAAGCCAAGCGGGAAGCCCTCTGGGCAGAACTGGAAGAAGGCCAAATACGACATGGAAAGGTAACCAAGCTTACTGATTTTGGTGCCTTTGTAGATTTAGGCGGGGCCGAAGGCTTGGTTCATATCTCAGAAATGGCCTGGTCTCGAGTTCGCCACCCGTCCGAAGTGGTAGCCGAGGGAGAAGAAGTAGATGTTAAGGTGTTGCGTCTGGATCCGGAACGGAATCGCATATCTTTAGGGCTTAAGCAAGTCAAACCAGATCCGTGGTTGGAAATCAGGCACAATTTCCCTGTGGCTACTGTTCACGAAGGTCTAGTTACCAACATTCTTGACTTCGGCGCTTTTGTCAAGCTAATGGATGGAGTGGAAGGGCTAGTCCATATTTCACAGTTGGCTCCACGTCACGTGGGTCATCCCACTGAGATAGTGGAAATTGGCCAACAAGTGAAAGTGAAAGTGCTTGATATTAACGAAGACGAAAGAAGAATTAGTCTGTCTATCAAGCAAGTACCTCCCGAATTACAGATATTGACTCCCACGGAAGATGGGGAAGACGAAATTGAGACTGCAGACGCTGTCGAAGCCGATGCCCCTGAAGAGATTAGTCCGGACAATGAACCCGAGACAGATGGTGACGAATAGCATAGTTCGGCAGAGGAGAAAAGACCAACATCTAAAACTGGCCCTGAAGCTCTCTGACGGTGCCAGAGGCAGTTTATTTGGCGGCATTAGTTTTCAGCCGGAGGCTTTACCTGAGTTATCACAACAGGACATCGACATTACGACAGAGTTTTGTGGTATGAAGTTTAGTGCCCCTCTGCTGATCAATGCCCTCACCGGCGGCACCCGCCGAGGTGCGTGCATTAATGCGCAGCTAGCACAGGTTGCTAAATGTTCTGGTTTGCCCATGGCTGTGGGGTCACAACGAATAGCTTTAGATGATCCGCGGGTTGCCTCCAGTTTTACTATAGTCCGCCGTATCTATCCTGACGGGGTGATTTTTGCCAATCTAGGTGCCGACAGCAGTGCAGACGATGCCCGCGGCGCAGTTGAAATGCTCCAAGCTCAGGGGTTACAGCTGCATCTGAATGCGGCTCAGGAGCTGGCTATGAAAGAAGGAGACCGTTCTTTCTATTGGGGCGAACGTATCATGGCCGTGTCCCAACAGCTGCCAGTCCCAGTTATTGCCAAAGAAGTCGGCTGTGGGATAACGGGAGTAACAGCCAGGCGTTTGCTTGAACTGGGTGTAGCAGCTATCGATGTGAGCGGCTCAGGCGGTACTAATTTTGTGCTTATAGAACACACCCGTCGAGATCGTTCAAATTCCCCGTTAAGCGGCTGGGGCTTGTCCACGGCACGAAGCTTACTAGACGTCCTGGGAGCCAATCCCAAGGCTGAAGTATGCGCGTCAGGGGGTATTAGAAGCGGTCTTGACATGGCTAAAGCTTTGGCCCTGGGTGCTAAGATCTGCGGTGTTGCCAAACCGCTGCTGCAGGCGGTGACAGTTGGTGGTGTTAAAGCCGGGGTGTGTTTGGTCCAGCGTTATCTGGCTGAGTTAAGAACGGTTATGATCTTAGTTGGAGCTAAGGATTTACCTGCTTTGCGAAGGAAACCTCTGGTATTTGACTGTGAGACCTGGGCCTATTTACAGCAGTTGGAATTGACTGACGTATGGACGCGCAAATAGAGTAATCAAATTACGGGCTTCCTTGCAAGCAAGGAGGCCTTTCTTTTGTATAAGGACAAGAGAGGCTGGATACGCTAACCACTGCTACCACTTCAAAAGTGAGGTAATGCTTGTGCCTACTGGCCTTATTGTCCTTGTCGCTATTACTGTCCTGGTTTATTTTGGGCTGCTTCAGCGAGTCTTAGATCGAATGCACCTGACTGATAAAGAAGCACTTTTTTTCTTAGCGCTCATGATTCTGGGAGCTTATATCAACATCCCCCTGTGGCGTCGACCATCTTTGACAATTAATGTTGGTGGAGGTTTAGTACCGATAATCCTCGCAGGTTATGTTATGAGCCGTGTTGGCACCGTGCAGGAGTGGCAACGGGCAGTGTTAGCCACTATTATCACCGCAATTGGTATTTATACGGCCGGGCGCCTACTACCTTCTGAACCGGGAACCATGATACTCGATCCGACTTACCTGTATGCTCTTCTCGGTGGTACAGTGGCCTACTTAAGTGGGCGCTCGCGGCGGGGAGCATTTATCGCCGGGATGTTAGGAGTAATCTTGTCTGATCTGGGTCACTTTGTCCGCTTAGTTATGCTGAGGCTTCCAGGTCGAACCGTCATCGGAGGAGCCGGTGCCTACGACACAGTCATCTTATCGGGGATGTTGGCGGTGAGCCTGGCTGAGATTGTGGGAGAAACAAGAGAAAAACTCGCCGGTGGTTCCCGGGAAGAAGTCTTCGAGCACCGTTTGCGTCGGATTAATGCAGCCGACAAGAACAAAGGCGATACAAGAAAAGGTGAGGGCAATGGGTAAAGGCAGCCGAGCAATGTTGGTGTCGATGGCACTTGTTATGGCGCTGTTACTTGGCAGTAACAAAGCTTGGGCTCATGAGGAACGGTTCGATGGGCACTTTTCCCTTATTGATCCCAAAGGTGATGTCTTGTTTCAAACGGCCCTGGCCGTTTCATTAGGGGATGAATTCATCGCCGAAGACAACAGTCATTATCGCGTTGCCAACCTAGAGGGTGATAACGCTCATTGTGAATATCTGGGCCTGGCTACCCCCTCAGAAGCCGCCCGTTCTACCTGGGCTAGGTATCTACCTATCCCCTTCTGGACAACACAGGCAGTTGGGGCTCTGAGACCTCCGGTGGTGGGTATTTACCACACACATAGCGATGAATCATATGTCCCGACGGATGGATCGACTAGCATCTTTGGCAAAGGCGGAATTCTAAAAGTTGGGAGTGTGTTGAGCGCTGCCCTCCAAAAACTAGGTCTAAACGCTATCCACGATACCTCATCCCATGATCCACACGATGCCATGAGCTACACACGATCCCGCCGAACAGCTACTCAGCTGTTACGACGTCGCCCGGTAGCCTTGTTTGACGTACACCGTGATGCAGTGCCAAGAGAACTTTATGTGGCTTCTGTAAAGGGACAAGACGTGGCTAAACTCACGTTGGTGGTAGGACGGGAAAATCCTAAGATCAAAGCCAACTTGAACTTTGCCAAACAATTAAAAGAGCTTAACGATGAGGAAAACCCCGGACTCATTAAGGGCATTTTTCTGGCGCGGGGAACATTTAATCAGGATTTGTTTGACCGGTCTATCCTTATTGAAGTCGGTACCCATGAAAATAGCCGGCCCGCTGCAGAACGAGGAATTTCTTTATTTGCAGCTACAGTGCCACGGGCCGTAGGGACCAAAGGGCGACCGGCCCAAACTCAACCTGCGAAGGTAACACAGCGTACAGGTTCTTGGTCTGCTGTGGGGTGGATATTGGTACTTCTCATTGTTGGTGGTGCAGCGTATCTCTACCTAGCCACAGGCAGTTGGGCAGAATTACAGAGACAGGTCAGACGTTTTCTCGGTCGGGAATTGAAGGAATTGCGTAGCCGCAATAGAGATTCTGACGACAAACCCTAACCCTAGTTAGTCACTCTGGTGCAGCTCAAACAAAAAAAACAGGGCGAGCGGCTTTGTTTTTTGCAGTATTAAGAACCAGAAAACCCACTCTGAACTCGGTGGGAGGGCAGGAGCATTTATATGTGGGTGATCTATCACGGCCATTATGCTTCCTCACTGCCTTTGCTGGCGGCTATCCTGCATCAGCACTGTTACTCAACTGCAGTTAGCAGTGTTGGTTCAGAAACGCTGCCTTTTTTGGATTGTAATTGTTTTGAGGAACACATCTTTCGGGCTCTTTCGCACAGGAATTCTGCTGTTCTCACATATTTAGGCACTGATGGCGGCGGAAATAAGATCTTGATATTGGGCCGAAATCGTTTCTTTACAATTTTGGAGCGAGCGATTCGAGCCGCGTTGGTTCTAAGCGATACCCATGACGGAGTGCTGTTTGTAAACACATCAACTTGTGAGAACTATAGAATCTGGCTGGGCTTACAATTACGGCAACATCTTAACCGACAACTGGATCTCCTTGGGCCGAGCAGCTTTTTGACCATGATACTTGCACCGGTCAGGGGACTAAGCGATCTGTTGGTAGAACAGGGTACCCGGCAGGCGGTTCCCAAAATCCTGGCCCAGGTTCGGAGTTTAGAGGTGCACTTATGCTAATATTCTACTGCTGCTATGGGAGGGCCCACTCATCGGTAGTAGCCGCAGCTATACATCTAGAGATACTTTCACCAGGTACACCAAGGGATATTGTCAAGCTACAGCATTTCGACCAAGCAACTGCGGAAGATCTCGGAGTTCCCAAGTTAATTGGCACCGATCCCGATGGCAACCAAATCTTCATCCTGGGAGGCGGAGCGGCAGGCGCTCTAGTTGAGGAAGCCATCAAGAGCATTTTCTCGCTGGCAGGAATAGACGCTCATGATATCTTGTTTGTAGATCTACAACCCCACTTGAATTTCTGTACTCGTCTCGGTGGATTCTTATCGCGCCGCTTAGGATTCGTCTATTTGGGTCGTCGGCTCGCTGCCCTTGGAATTTGGCGGGCTCTAAAGCGGATCAAAGAGTGCGTACAGCAGGCTAAGGTGCAGGCGGAAAAAGTACAAAGCCTTGACGTGCAGCAGGAAAATAGAGCATAATGGTACCGATTTAACTGCACAAAAGGCGGGATTTGATTTGCCAGGATTAGAGATAGCCAGGGTATGTGCAGACAGCATAGCTAACGAGTTAGGACTGGTGCCGGGTGACAGAATCACCGAGGTAAATGGCAAGCCTCTGGAGGATCTGATTGCTTTTATCTTTGCCTGTGCCGACGAGAAGCTGTCTGTGACCGTGACTAAGAAAGACGGTGGGCAGGAGCTACTGGTAATAGACAAAGATCAACATGATGAGCTCGGCTTAGTATTTGCAGAGGCGGCCTCTGACGGCATCCGGCACTGTAATAACAACTGTTGTTTTTGCTTTGTCGACCAGATGCCACCAAATTTGAGACCCAGCTTGTATGTTAAAGATGATGATTGGCGGCTATCAGTCTTGCAGGGCAATTTTATCACTCTCACTAACATTAAGCCCAAAGATATGCAGCGTTTAGTGGCTGAGCATCTCGGCCCACTCTATATTTCGGTCCACACCCTAAATGGACGGTTGCGCAGCCAAATGATGGGAAATCCAACAGCAGCTGCCATAAAAGGGCAGCTGACTGCTTTAGCCAGAGCTAAGGTAGAAATGCATTGCCAGATAGTACTTTGCCCCGGACTAAATGACGCTGCGGAACTTGAACGCACCGTGGAAGGATTGGCCCGACTTTACCCTGCGGTAGCGTCCGTAGCCGCAGTCCCGGTAGGACTAACCAAGTTCCGCAACAATCTTCTACCCCTGAAATCTTATAATAAAGAAAGCGCCTTGGAACTAATTAATTGGGCAGCCGACAAGCAAGCTGCCTTCCGTCGGAAATTTGGTTGCACGTTCTTTTATCTTAGCGATGAGTTCTATGGGCTGGCAGAACAAGAAGTACCACCGGCCAGCCATTACGATGGGTTCCCTCAGTTAGAGAACGGGGTAGGGTTGACCAGACAGTTCTTAGATGACTTGGCCGCTTTGCCGTCCTCGATGATTGTGTCTGAGAACAAGCAGGATATTATGCTGGTAACCGGCGTGGCGGCTGCCAACACCATCCGGCAACTTGCTGACTGGTGTAACTGCGTCATGGGATGGAAAGCCCAGGTCACCATAGTACAGAATAGCTTCTGGGGCCCGAACGTCACCGCTGCCGGGCTCCTTACCGGCAGGGACGTGATCTGCGCCCTTCAATCAGCCTCGCCGGCAGATCACATTTTCTTACCGCAAGCAATGTTTTCTGCTGATGGATTAACCATCGACAATTTAAGTCTGCAAGAAATGGATCAGGCTCTGGGAGCCAGGCCCAAAATAGCACATTTGCCCTGCCAACTATGGCCACAGTTGGCTGAAAGGAGTGAACGGGATGACTAAACCATCAGTTGCCATTATCGGCCGACCCAACGTAGGTAAATCCACTCTTTTTAACCGACTGATCGGCATGAGATTGGCGATAGTAGAGGACGAACCCGGTGTGACCAGGGACCGTCTGCAGGCGCTGTGTGATTGGAACGGGCGCGAGTTTACTCTCATCGATACTGGTGGGCTGCAACCGGCTACTGAGGAAGAGTTATACGAGAATGTGGAAGAGCAAGCAAAACAAGCTCTGTTTGAAGCAGATGTACTGGTGTTCCTATTAGACGGTAGAGATGGAATCACACCTGGAGATTGGGAGATTGCCGATCTTGTACGCAAAAGTAACAAACCAGTGGTTCTGGCAGTGAACAAGCTGGACAACGTCCACCAAGAAAACAAAGCGGTGGAGTTTTTCGCCTTAGGGCTAGGTGATCCGATCCCTGTTTCGGCCCTGAACGGTATTAACACCGGCGACTTATTGGACCAGATTGTGGCCTTACTTCCACCGAAAAAAGAGTCACCGTCCCCGTTAAAACAGTTACGAATAGCCATTGTGGGTCGACCTAACGTGGGTAAGTCCTCACTGGTAAACAAGATTTTAGGTGCCGAGCGGCTGGTGACCAGTTCCATACCTGGAACTACCCGCGATGCAGTTGACGTTGTGTTCTCTTTCCAGGGCTATCGATTTATTTTTGTTGATACAGCTGGCATGCGACGCAGAACCCGGATTAAAGAAAAAATAGAATATTACAGTTCTTTAAGAGCACGACGGGCCATTGAACACTCGGATATCACTGTGCTGGTGCTGGAGGGCCTGGAAGGCGTGACTGAAATGGACCAACGGATTGCCGGCTATGCCCATGAGGCAGGTAAAGGCTTGATTATCGCCGTCAACAAGTGGGATCTAGTAAAACTCGATCAGGAACAGTTTCGGTACTACCAAGAGGAAATCAGGCGTCGGCTGTCCTTTTGTGATTATGCTCCGCTGGTCTTTTTGTCGGCGCTAAGCGGCCGCAATGTTGAGCGCTTACTAAAAACAATTATTGAGGTTCGGGAATCGCAAACGCATACGTTACCCCAAGCTGAACTGAACATGCTTCTTCGAGACCTTCTGGCGGTCACGCCCCTACCGCAGCTAAAAGGACAGAGCACCCGCATTTTCAACTTAACCCAGTTGGGTATTAGCCCACCGCGTTTTAAGTTGACTGTTAGTAATCCTAAGGCTATTCATTTCTCATATTTACGCCGGGTAGAAAACCGGATCCGGCAGCTGTACCGCTATCCCGGTACCCCAATAAGACTTTTTGCGGCGGAAAAATAGACTTACGCCGGCTACCCGCCGGCGCTATTTTTTTGGTCTCAGATGCTAGCAGAGTCCATATAAATGTAATGGGTTGGAAGAACGGCATCTGTTCTAAGTTTGGGGACAAGAAAGTAAGATATGGTAAGGGAGGGATAAAAAGTGGAGAAGTTTGACCTTTTTCAGGACATAATTGAGCGCACAGGCGGCGATATTTACATCGGTACGGTGGGCCCTGTGCGCAGCGGGAAATCCACGTTTGTTAAGCGTTTTATGGAGCTCTTGGTTTTGCCCTATATGGAGGACAGTCCGGAGCGCGACCGCGCCTTGGATGAGTTACCGGTGAGTGGGACCGGACGGACAGTTACAACTACTGAACCCAAGTTTATTCCGGAAGAAGCGGTAGAAGTAGTTCTCAGAGAGAATATCAAATTCAGGGTGCGAATTGTGGACTGTGTGGGTTATGCTGTAGACGGGGCCTTAGGTTATCTTGAGGATGAGGACGCACGTATGGTACGAACTCCTTGGTTCGAAGAAGAAATAGCGTTTGAACAGGCGGCCGAAGTTGGTACCCGCAAAGTTATCACCGAGCACGCCACTATCGGCTTGGTTGTAACCAGCGACGGCTCCATTGTTGATATTGCGCGCCGCAGCTATGAACCGGCCGAGGAAAAAGTAATTGCCGAACTGAAAGAAATAGGGAAACCGTTTGTGGTTGTCTTGAACTCGCTTCATCCCACTGCCACAGAAACACAGGAACTGGCAGCAGAACTTACTGGGAAATACCAAGTTCCAGTGTTGCCGGTTAATGCGCTGAGAATGACGTTGTCAGATATCTATGATCTGTTACAGGAAATCCTGTATGAGTTCCCGGTGCAAGAGGTTAATGTTCATCTACCAGGCTGGCTATTGGAACTCGATTCGGTTCATTGGCTGCGTTCTCAGTTCGAGGACTGCGTGCGAAATACTGTGGACGTTATTCATAAAGTCAGAGACATTGATCAAGCTGTAACTACGTTTCAGGAACAAGATTTTGTTGATCAGGCTGTACTTGTAGATTTGGATTTGGGTCAAGGTATTACCACACTGCAGCTTACCGCCCCACAGCGCCTCCTTTTCCAAATCTTAGAGGAAACATGTGGCCGGACGTTAAAAGACGACCAAGACCTGCTGCGAGTACTCAAGGAATATACCGCCGCCAAGGTAGAATACGATAAAGTCGCGGATGCTCTTTATGATGTAGATCGCGTTGGTTACGGGATTGTTCCGCCGCGGCTGGAAGAAATGGTTTTAGAAGAGCCTGAAGTTTTAAAAAGCGGAGGTCGCTTTGGAATTCGATTGCGTGCCAGTGCTCCTTCGATCCACATGATTCGAACGGACATAAGAGCAGAAGTAGCGCCGATTATCGGTACTGAAAAACAATCGGAAGAACTGGCACAGTATTTGTTAGACGAATTTGAAGATAATCCCCAGAAGCTGTGGGAGACCAACTTGTTCAGCAAGTCGCTTCATGATCTGGTAAAGGAAACCATCCAAAGCAAACTATATCACATGCCGGAGGATGCACAACAGAAACTGAAAGAAACGTTAGAACGAATTGTCAATGAGGGGAGTGGTGGCCTAATCTGCATTATCCTGTAGACTTAAGTCGGTCTTTAGACCGGCTTTTTCTCTCGCTAACAGGATTTAAGTATAAAAAAAAGCCCTCTTCGGGCAAAAAATGGAGGTGCGGGCCGGATTCGAACCGGCGCATAGTGGTTTTGCAGACCACGGCGTTAGCCTCTTCGCCACCGCACCTTGCGTTTTCATTATAACATGCCTTGGTTCCAGCGGCAAGAGCAAGTTCTAGCAGGAGGTGAAGATACGAGCAAAGACACAGTTTGTCTTGAAAGTTTTGCGGATAGATGGTAGAATAATATCGTCAGTGCCGGAGTGGCGGAACAGGCAGACGCAAGGGACTTAAAATCCCTCGGGTGGTTAACACCCGTACCGGTTCGATTCCGGTCTCCGGCACCAACTAAAACCAGTGTACGACACAAGCTCGAGATATCCTAAGCGGCAGTCATGATTATTGCCGCTTATTGTTGTTATTGTGATGTGTCGGCAGTGACAGAGACCATGCTTGAACCTGGTTGGAAGCGTACGATACAATGGGATGGGGACAGGGTACATAAGATTTTGAGAAACGGGGGAACATCTATGCTGAAATGGGCTCAAGTAAACACGATTTTGGGATCGGGGTCAATAGCGAGTTCGGATATTGGCTTATGTTACTTTAGTGTCTACAGCGGCCTGAGAGATATGAAATACTGGCTAGCCAGCCATTACCCTGAAGAAGATATGATTATGGTACCGGAGTCCCCCTATTTGGCTGAGGCTTTAAGGCAGCTAGACGAGTATCTGGACGGGAGACGGCGGGTATTTACCATCTCTTTAGATCTTAAAGGGACCCAATTTCAAACAAGAGTCTGGGAGACCTTATTGAAGGTACCATATGGACTTACCATAACCTATAGTGCTTTAGCAACAAAGGTAGGATACCCGCAAGCAGCGCGAGCAGTGGGCAATGCTATGCGGGCTAATCCGCTACCTGTATTTGTGCCCTGCCATCGGGTGTTACCGGCAAACGGTTCTCTAGGCACTTATGCCGGGGGCAAAGACCTAAAGCGCTGGTTGTTGGAATTGGAGGGTAAGCAGTAACTGAAAAGGAGACCGTAGGTTGAAGCCTAGTGATAAGAAATGGTTTCTTGACAAAATAAAGCGGGCCATCCGCCGTTATCGGCTGCTGGATCGTGGCGATCGCGTGGCTGTGGCCGTTTCCGGAGGAAAGGACAGCTTGTTTTTGTTACATACCCTTGACTGGCTTTGTCAGAGGTCCTTTCATGATGTACAACTGTTTCCTCTCCGGGTGGACTTAGGATGGCAAGAGGATACAGTCCCGTTAGCAGATTTTTGCCGAACCAAGGGGCTGAAACTGACCGAGGTTAAGACTCAAATTGGCACCATAATCTATGATGTCAGGCAAGAACGTAATCCATGTTCTCTTTGTTCGCATATGCGTCGAGGGGCTCTAAACAATGCTGCTCTAGACCTGGGATGCAACAAGGTTGCTTTAGGTCACCATTTAGATGATGTTTTGGCCACATTGTTCATGAATTTCTTTTATACCGGTCGTTTGGCCACCTTCCAACCTCGAACCGAGTTAAGCCGTAGTGGTCTGGTGGCTATAAGACCGTTGGTTTACATACCTGAGGAAATAATTAGTGCTGTTGTGAAGCGCGACCAGCTCCCGGTGTGCAAGAGCCGCTGCCCGGCAGCAGGAAACACCAGACGGGCAGAAATGGAGGACTTAATAGCCAAGTTAAGCGACCATTTTCCCAATTGGCGCCAACGCTTCCTCAGCGCATGGGAAAGCAGCATACCACTGGCTACTTGGAGTTATGTTATGCCTATGGCCGAAAAATGTGATAAACTAGGAAAGAATCATTCATGAGGAGGAGTTATTACGTGAAAGAAGATAACGTGGGCAAAAGGCTCATGGACAAACTGTCTTTTGAAACCAAGTCAGCTTGGGATCGTCTCAGCAAGGAACAGTTAAAAAGAGTTTTTGCTTTTGCCGACGGCTACAAAATGTTTCTAACCCAAGCCAAAACAGAACGCGAAGCCAACAACTACATCCTCACCAAAGCTGAGAAGCGTGGTTTTGTTCCTGCCGATAAGGTTGCTGGTCAGTTGCGCCCGGGGACTAAGCTATACTTTAATAACCGAGGGCGGAGCTCGGTTTTGGTGGTTTTGGGCCAGAAGCCCGTTACTGCCGGTTTTCGGTTGGTGGGCTCACATATCGATGCCCCCCGACTAGACTTAAAAGCCCGGCCGCTGTACGAAGAAGAGGGGCTGGTTTTGCTCAAGACCCAGTATTATGGCGGTATTAAGAAGTACCAGTGGCCCGTTCAGCCTCTGGCTTTGCACGGGGTAGTGGTTCTGGCTAACGGAGACCGTCTTGATCTGCGCTTGGGCGAAGATCCTGGGGACCCGGTATTTTGTGTGAGCGATCTGCTGCCCCATCTAGCTTATGAACAGATGGAGAAGAAAGCCAAGAACGCGGTGGCTGGTGAAGCCCTTAACATCATCGTGGGCAATCTGCCTTATCCAGAAGACAAGGACGTGAAAGAACGAGTAAAGCTAGGCGTTCTTAAGCTGCTGTACGATACTTATGGAATCAGTGAAGAGGATCTGGTAAGTGCAGACCTGGTAGCAGTGCCGGCGGGAGCGGCCAGGGATGTGGGTTTTGATCGCAGCTTGGTTGGAGCCTACGGCCAAGACGACCGTGTCTGCGCTTATACTTCGCTACTTGGGTTTTTTGACGTAATGTCACCGGAGTATAGTGCCTTTTGTCTGTTCACTGACCGCGAAGAGGTCGGAAGCATGGGTAATACCGGGGCGCGCTCGCGTTTTTTTGACAACGTGGTGGCTGAATTGGTGTACCGGGAAGGTGCGGCTAATGTAGATCTAGAGGTTCGGAGGGCGCTGGCTCGAGCAGAAGCTTTGTCAGCCGATGTGAATGCTGCGCTGGATCCTTCCTATGCCGAGGTAAGCGACAAACGCAATGCAGCCCGCTTAGGATACGGCCTCAGCCTGACTAAGTATACGGGGGGGCGCGGCAAGGGCGGTGCCAGCGAAGCCAGTGCTGAGTTTGTAGGTAAAGTACGTAGGCTCCTGAATGACCATAGTATCCCCTGGCAGCCAGGAGATCTAGGTAAAGTAGATGAGGGAGGAGGCGGCACCATCGCCCAATTCTTAGCAGACTTGGGTATGGATGTCCTGGATGCCGGCGTTCCGATTCTTAGTATGCATGCTCCGTTTGAGTTAGCCAGCAAAGTGGACATTTATTCCGCCTACAGGGCTTATAAGGTCTTTTGGGAACCGGAGCGGTAACTAATTCTCGATACCTACTCGAGCAGGAACACCTTGGTGGTAATAATGTTTTACCTCTCTCATTTCGGTAACTAAGTCAGCGCAATCAATCAACTCTTCGGGAGCACCGCGGCCGGTTATTACTACTTCTACCGTCTGTGGGCGCTCCTCTAGTATTGTCCGTACTTCCTGCCAAGTGATCAACCCCAGGTGCAAAGCCACACAAAGTTCGTCCAAAACTATCACGTCGTAGTCTCTGCTCCGAAATGCTGCTTGGGCCAAGGACAGCCCGGTGCGAATGAGGGCTACATAATCGGCAGGTGGCTGTCCGGGCTCATATAATACAATCTTGTCCCCCATGGCAGTGGCAGTCTCTGGCGAGACTTGGTCAGAACGCGCTATAAAATACGGCTTTCCTAAAGTTACCAGCTTAAGATTAGGTGAAAAATTGCTCAGCATTTCATGCTCACTGTAAGTCGGTTGTTTCATGAATTGTACAAACAGTACTCTTTTCCCGGCACCTAAAGCTCGAATTGCCAGGCCGATGGCTGCTGTAGTCTTTCCTTTGCCGTCGCCGGTGTAGACCTGTACGTATCCCCTATTGCTGTCAGGCGTCATGACTGTACCCCCTGTTTCTATTATAACCAATGATGGGATTGCTTGATGATTCGCTACCAGCAGAACAAATCCTGCTAAAAAGAACAGGAGCGGGAAGCAAGTACTAAGAAAGGCGGCGCCTGAGCGCCGCCTTTCTTGTAGTGTCCGCAGGTCTAAATTTTGATTATACCTACGCTGCTCATGAATACAACGGCAATCAAAATGGGCGCTACATACTTAATCAGGACGTTAGCCCACAAGTTGCCCCAAGCAAATTCGATTGTGCCGTCGTTAGTGGCTTCTTGTAAGGCATTTTTGCTGCCCCAGACCCAAGCTACAAAAATGGCCGTAAGCATTCCGCTGATGGGAAGTAAAACGTTGCCGGAAATGAAATCCAACAGATCAAAGATATTTCTGTCGAGAACAATGAATCCGCTCCAGATCCCATTTGATAATGAACAGGCGATGCCAACTACGAATATCAGACCACCCATGGTGATTGTAGCTTTCTTACGCTCCCAACCATGTTCTTCCATCATGTAAGCTACCACAGGTTCCAATAGGGAAATGGACGAAGTGAGCGCTGCCAAGAAGAGCAGGAAGAAGAAAGCGCCACCGAACAGGTTACCTGCCGGCATTTCATTGAAAACAGCCGGTAAGGTAATAAAAGCCAGGCCGCCACCGGAACCGGGTTCAAAGCCGTAGGCGAACACAGCCGGGAAAATAACCAGTCCGGCTAAGAACGCGATCAGTGTATCCATCATAGGGACAATAGTGCAAACAAAGGGAATGTTTTCGTCTTGGCTGAGGTAACTACCGTAGGTTAAAATAGATCCCATGCCCAAGCTTAGCGAGAAGAACACCTGTCCTAAAGCAGCTAACAGGGTTTCGCCATCAATCTTTGACAAGTCCGGCTTTAAGTAGAACTCTAACCCGGCGCCGGCACCAGGCAACGTTAGCGAGCGAATAGCCAAGATAATAATAATCACAAATAGAGCTGGCATCATGATGTTAGAGTACTTTTCTATGCCATCCTGTATACCTTTGTAGACTATATAGATAGTCGTGGCCATGAATATGGCTGTATAAATAAGCGGCAAGATGGCATTACTGATAAAGCCGACAAACAAATCGGTACTGGCACCGGGGTCAGGAAAAGCAAAGCCAGCAATTGCTTTGAAAAAATAGTAAATAGTCCAACCGCCAACGACGCCGTAGAATGAGAGAATCATAAACCCGGCGATAATTCCAATTAGGCCTACTGGGGCCCAGGAGGGCTTGATAGCTTTGAAGGCACCGACGTTGGACTGTCTGGTGTGGCGGCCCAACGCCACTTCAGAGATGAAACACACGACACCTATTATTACCACGATGGCCAAATAGACCACCAAGAAAGCTGCACCGCCATAGACACCGACCAAATACGGAAAGCGCCAAATGTTGCCCAAACCAATGGCCGATCCGGCGGCGGCAAAGATAAATCCTAGTCTACTACCAAACGTTTCACGACTTTCTCCACCCATTCATCGAACCTCCTTGTCAATCATTTAACATGGTTATTGCAATTATGATAATTCCAGGCACACCTCCTTCGCTCGCCAACCCTAATTTACTAATTAGACATTAAGACAGAAAATCCTGCCTAAACTTACAAGTTTTTGGCGATCCAATTTCATTGTGCGTCTATTAAATTCGCAATACCGTTAATGGTGGCGATTGAGCGAACACATAATCGTTATAAAGCCAAGAAGGTGTCTATTCAAGAGTAAATGGCGTTATTGAATATCCAGCGATGCCCGTAGCACGGCAAATGAATAGACTACCCGTTATGCCGAGGGAGCAAAGCGACTGAGGAATCTTAAAATCTTGCGGGCAAAGTTCTCAGGATGACAATGAAGAAGAGTTTTTGTGGCAATGATGTGAAGGGGGGACTTGTTCGATGCCATTGTACCCGCTTCCTTGATTTTTCGATTACTCCTGAAAAGACACCCAAAAAGAAGGTGGTGCTCCAAAAGCGCCACCTTCTTGCTTGACTACCTGTTAGATGCTTTATTATCCTAGAGCTTGATCAAGCCAACACTGCTTAGGAACACAACGGCAATCAAGATCGGAGCTACGTATTTAATCAGCACGTTAGCCCACAGATTGCCCCAACCGAACTTAACAGTGCCGTCATTAGTGGCTTCTTGCAGGGCGTTTTTGCTTCCCCAAACCCAAGCCACAAAGATGGCGGTAAGCATGCCGCTAACGGGAAGGAAAATGTTCCCAGAAACGAAGTCCATGAAATCAAAGAAATTTTTACCAGCGATGAGAAACCCGCTCCATACCCCGTTAGACAGCGAGCAAGCAATACCAACAACAAATATAATGGTACCCATAATAAGCACAGCCTTCTTGCGCTCCCAACCGTGCTCTTCGATCATATAAGCTGCCACCGGCTCCAACAGGGAAATGGCCGAAGTGAGCGCAGCCAAGAAGAGCAGGAAGAAGAAAGCTCCACCGAACAGGTTCCCGGCGGGCATCTCATTAAAGACAGCCGGCAGGGTGATAAAGGCCAGACCACCACCGGAACCAGGTTCGAAACCGTAAGCAAATACAGCCGGGAAAACAACCAGTCCAGCTAAGAATGCGACTAGTGTATCCATAAGGGGTACAACAGTGCAAACATAGGGAATGTTTTCGTCCTTACTCAGATAGCTACCGTAGGTTAAGATAGATCCCATGCCCAAGCTCAAGGAGAAAAACACCTGTCCCAAAGCAGCCAGCAGAGTTTCGCCGTCAATCTTGGAGAAGTCCGGTTTCAAGTAGAACTCTAACCCAGCGCCGCCGCCAGGCAAGGTCATGGATCGAATAGCCAAGATTACTATGATTACAAACAAGGCGGGCATCATAATGTTAGAGTACTTTTCAATACCGCCTTGAATGCCCTGATAAACGATCCAGATAGTAGCACCCATGAACAAGGCGTGGAAGAGAAGAGGCGACAATGGGTTGCTGATAAAACCGACAAATAAATCGGCACTGACGCTGGGATCAGCAAATTTAAAGCCGGCAACAGCACGGAAAAAGTAGTAAATAGTCCAGCCGCCAACCACACTGTAAAATGATAGAATCATAAACCCTGCCGTAATACCGATTAGGCCCACCGGAGCCCAGGACGGTTTCAGGGCTTTAAAGGCACCGACGTTTGACTGCCGCGTATGTCGACCCAGCGACACTTCAGCAATGAAACAGACAACACCAATTATGATGACAATAGCCAAATAAACAACGAGGAAAGCTGCACCGCCATAAACACCGACTAAATACGGGAAACGCCAAATATTACCTAAACCAATGGCCGATCCGGCGGCAGCGAAGATAAAGCCCATTCTACTGCCAAACGTCTCACGAGTTTGTTCACCCATAAGTCCAACCTCCTTGTCAATGCTTTACTACGGTTACCATGATTCTACTAGTGCGCAAACATCACCCCCTTACTTGGCCGTTTGCTTAGTAAACCAGGCCGCATCGGTAAGACAATTCGGAATGTACTGTCTCCTGTTATAATTGTGACAATTTTTCCTGCTAATGTGCTGCTATTTCGCCCCTGTCTCCTGGTATAAAATACTTTGACATAACTCTAGAAAATCCTGCTATAAAAAGCATGTTTTTAGGTAACTTTTTAGCCTTGCCTTGAAGGTAAAGGAGTAAATCCCTTGGCACAAGATATTCGCGGTCCATCGATAGATTCCTGCTATGTTATGCTGGAAGAACATAACTTTTTTGGTTGTAGTCTGCCGCCGAAACAAATACGAAACAAATTGTACTACCATCTACTTTTGATAACGATGTTTGATGTTTAAAGAACGATGAGCAGCAGGAATTATCGTATTGAAGAGAGAAAGCAAGGATCAGGAAGAAGAGAGGATCGGCGAAATATCTCCTAGCATAGATTCAGTTTGCCTTCCAGGTGAAATAAAAAGATAGGAGCAAGAGACATGAACTTGGACGAGGATACCCTACAGATAAGACGCATCTATGAAGGTCGTATCTTTCGGGTCGAACAAGCTCTGGTAAGGTTACCCAACGGCAAAGAGACGTGCCGAGACGTGGTCAAGCATCCCGGAGCGGTGGCTGTTTTGGCTTGGCCCAGTCCCCGTGATATTATTTTGGTACGCCAGTTTCGCTACGCCACCGACAGACAATTGTGGGAAATACCGGCCGGGAAGTTGGAATCTAATGAAGATCCGGCCGACTGTGCTGCCAGGGAGCTGGCTGAAGAAACAGGATACTATCCCCAGCAATTGGAACACATCTATTCGTTTTATACCAGCCCAGGGTTTAGTTCAGAATTACTGCATTTGTTTAGTGCCACAAATTTGAAACCGGTTCTAAGCAACACAGACGTTGATGAGTTTTTGGCTCTGACCACAATCCCGTTGGCAGATGCCTTTTGCTGGTTGAGCCAAGGTAAAATCAGAGACGCCAAGACTATCATCGCTCTGCAGTGGGCTGCTTGTCAACAGATGGCATAGCAGTCCTGCCCCCTGCATATGGATGAAGGTAAGTGGGCAGGGGGAGATGCTTATGCGCTGGCGACGGTTTGAGGAAGAAGTGGAGCGGCAAATACGCTCAAACCAAGGTATATATTTTTTTGTGGTCTTATTGTTTCTTACCGGGGTGGTATTCGGTGCCTTAGCGGTACGAACATTGGCCAGCCACCAAAAAACTGAGCTTATGGAGTATCTACAGGTTTTCGTCGGTGATGTCACCTCCGAAGTACTGCCGAGCGGAAACGAGCTTCTACTTCCCACTCTCTGGGCAAACGCTAAAACCATTATCTTATTATGGCTGGGCGGGCTTACTGTAGTTGGACTTCCTCTAACTCTAATACTGCTCTTTACCAAGGGCTTTAGCAGCGGATTTACAGTAGCCTTTTTGGTGGAAGAAGTCAAATGGCGAGGTTTTGTCCTGGCTACTACAGCCATACTGCCACACAGCCTGTTTGTGATTCCTGCGCTCTTGTTTTTGTCTGCAGGAGCAATATCGTTCGCTTATTGCGTGTTGCGACAACGCTTTTTCAATCGCCGGAGCCATCGTGAGGCTTCACCCTTCTGGAGCTATGCGCTTTTCATCTGTTACGCTGGACTGGCGATATTCTTGGCTGCTCTGGTTGAAGCTTACATAACACCTGTGTTAGCCAAAATCACCGCCGCTTGGTTGCTCTAGCCTCTGTTGGCGATCGCGTTGACCAGTACAGTTTGGCTGCGGGTACTCTAGACTTAAGAGGTGTTTGCTTTGCACAGTAAAGATTCAAATACAGATTTATCCCAGCAAGACATCGATCGTTTTTGTGCGTATGTTTTGGCTGAACGTGGTCTGTCGCTTAACACTGCTACCAGTTATCGTCGGGACCTAAAAAAACTATCGGCATATCTTTCGGCCCAAGGTTATACCTTACGCACTGCTAACCATGCCTTGCTGGTAGGTTATTTTCAGCTGCTAGCTCGCCACAAGATGGCACCTTCTTCCATAGCGCGTGCAGCTGCGGCTGCACGGACGTTTTATCGCTATCTAAAAGAAGAAGAGATAATACAAGAGAACCCAGCCCGTAACATAGACACTCCGCGCCCGAACTTTTATTTACCCCGCTATTTGGGACAAGCTGAGATTGGGGTATTACTGGAACAAGTAAATGGACCTGCTCCTGCTAAGCTCCGTGACCGAGCCATGTTGGAACTTATTTATGCTTGCGGACTGAGGGTATCGGAGCTGGTGGGACTTGATGTGGGAGACATTCATCTTAAAGAACGATATGTGCTTTGCCAGGGGAAAGGAGGTAAAGAGCGCATCGTGCCCCTGGGCGAACAGGCTGCTGCTGCAATAGAAGCCTGGCTGGACAAAGGGCGGCGGCTGTTATTGGCTAAGCGCACGAGTGAGAAGGCTTTGTTCGTAAACTGCCAGGGTAGGCGCCTCACCCGTCAGGGATTCTGGCTTATTTTAAAACAGTATGTTCGTGCCGCCAAGCTGCCTGAAGATGTGAGTCCCCACACTCTACGCCATTCTTTTGCTACTCACTTGCTGGAAGGTGGAGCTAACCTACGCACAGTCCAAGAGCTTCTAGGGCACGCTGATATTAGCACCACCCAAGTGTATACCCAGGTGACTCCCCAACACTTGCTGACGGTCTACCGACAATGCCATCCCCACGCAACAACAAGATCGCCCTCGGATCAAGCAGAAAAGAGGTGAGTAGAACTTGGCGGTAATAATACTGGTAGTGGATAGTCTTGGCATTGGAGCGCTACCGGATGCCGGTTCGTATCAAGATGAAGGCTCTAACACTTTTTTTAATATGGCTCAGGCCGCAGGCGGGCTAACGCTGCCTTCTCTGTCACGTTTGGGTATAGGGAATATTGCCCCGGCCGAGGGAGTTGTGCCTGCAATTCTTCCGGAAGCTGCCTATGGCCGTATGGTTGAGGCTTCGGCCGGAAAAGACACCACTACCGGCCATTGGGAACTTATGGGCTTGATATTAGATCAGCCGTTTCCCGTCTACCCTACCGGTTTTCCCCGCGATATTATTGCTGCTTTCGAAGAACGTATCGGACGACGGACATTGGGTAACAAGCCTGCTTCCGGAACCGAGATCATTGCCGAGCTGGGTGAACGGCACCTGGCCACAGGTTACCCTATTATATACACATCTGGGGACAGTGTTTTTCAAGTGGCTGCTCACGAAGAAGTCATTCCGCTGGCTGATCTCTACCGTATGTGCACGGAAGCTAGAGCTCTGCTTGCGGGTCCGAATGCGGTAGGAAGAGTGATTGCCCGACCTTTTGTCGGGGCACCGGGAGATTTTCACCGGACTGCCAATCGTCGCGATTTTTCACTGCCGCCGCCGGCTCCGACGGTGTTGGATATTGCCCTCAGTGCTGGCCGAGCCGT
>DURJ01000007.1 GCA_012837285.1 Bacillota bacterium | reverse complement strand
GCCATGATGATCGACCCGGGTGATAGGGAACATATCCAGGATATTACCAGGGAGATGGCGCAGCGGGATGCCCGCGTCAAGGCTGTATTGCGCCAGGAGCCCTTTGTTCTTTTTAGCAGTATTCCTCCCTTCTCTTTCGATCCCTTTATTATTAGTGTTACCGATTGGGTTGAGCATGTTACCTTGGCAGAAAAGATGGAACGGGGTATGGGGACGGCGGATAAGAGGGAAATAATGAAGAGCCTGGTTGCGATTGTGGAGGCTATAAATAGGAAAAAAATTGTTCACCGGGACCTTAACCCCCGCAATATCATAATCACCGATTCCGGAGAGTCAAAAGTTATGAACTTCGATTACGCCAAGTTAAAGGGGAGTCAGACGGTGGTGTCAGCTTTGGTTGGTAAAGCCGATACCTACAGGGCGCTGGAACTTATTTATTATAAGCCCGGGGCAGTAATCGATTATCATGCCGATCTTTATTCCCTGGGGGTTATTTTTTATGAACTTCTGTGCGGTAAGCCCCTGTTTAGGACTTGGAGTGACAAGCTCGGTTTAAATAGAAGTTCCGCTAAGCTTGATCTTAGCTCCTTTGATGGTGATCCCCGGCGCAAGGGAGAATTAAATGAAGCTTTGCAGTTGCTGCTACATGAGGGATACCCACAAAGAGATGAAGGCTTACGACGCCTTAAGAAGTGGCTGGCATGAGCAGTAGCTTGGACGAATTCTATGCAAACTACCGACTTCTGTCTCCGGACCGGCCGGTAGCCGAAAAAAGCGAGGGGCCGTACATAACTAGGGTCTATCGGGCCCACTGTAGGCGGGATGGGTCTGAGGTAATTGTAAAGCAGAACGTGATTCATGGTGATTCGACCGGTCGTGGCTTAAATGGCATTAATACCATCATTAATCAGCTCAAGCAAGAATATGTTGCCCTTCAACTGCTGAAGGGAAACAAGTATGTTGTTGATCCCCGGGGCTATTTCGAGGATTTTATCAATAGCCGAGAGATGTATATTGTTATGGAGAAGGCCCCCGGTAGGAAACTGGTGGATTATGTGGAGGAAATGGGGCCTCTTCCTGTGAAGACCTTTGTATGTCTGATGCAGGCCCTGCTGGAGGCTGTGGGGGATATGCATCGGAAAGGGATTGTTCATCGCGATCTGTCCTATACGAATATTTTTGTGGATGCTGACCCAGGGCGTAGTACCCTGGGAGGGATAAAAATAATTGATTTTGGTCTGGCCTACATCCGAGGCTATGGCATCCGGCACCGCAGTGCCCTTACAGGCAGTTTTGCGCCCCCGGAAGCTGTGGGACAGGTGCTTCGCCGTGTTACCCCCAGTTATGACATCTACTCCTTGGGGGTTCTTACTTACTACATGCTCAGCGGCAACTTCCCTTACCGGGACGGTTCCCGGGTTTTGCCTCTACTTTGTTCTCACAAAGAGGAGCGTTATTACGTTCCCCTGGAACGCGATGATTTGACCCCAGGTTTGGAGGAGCTGCTTAGAAAATGTCTTCGCTATCGGCCGCGGGAGCGGCCCCAATCGGTGGCGGAGCTGAAATCTATGATTCACAAGCTTAAGAGGGAAAGGAGGCTCTCTTTTGACCGGAACTGAAGGGAACAGCGGCCGGTATAGTGGTGACACCCTCCGGGGCAGGACAGTTGCCAGCCGGGGAGAGGTGACCTTTTATTATGTCTCCAACCAGCAGCAATATTGGAAACTGGCTCACCAGGAGATGTGCCAGGCCAGGTGGCTGTGGGTGGATACCCGCTTTAATCCGCAGCGGAATGAACATCGTTTTTATTTTTATACCGAGAACTTAAAGCTTTCGGCCGTACATATTATCAGCAGACAGCACGGCAATTCATATTTTAGGGTAATTGGGGTCAGCCGAAAAACTGTTCAGGATAGGTTAAGCTCGGTAAGATTTGGGGTTCGGGTTTATTTAGCCGGTTTTACCCCAGTTGTCGGTGAACACTGGCGGATTCCCCGCAACATGAATAGTTTAGACGTGGCGAGAGAAGTTATTAGAATCTCGCAAGAAATAAAAGAGTATACCAGCGATGAACGAGAGGGCGCCGGCATACGTAGAAAAGAGAAGGAACAGGAGTATGCCTGGGGAGAAGCCATCAAGGAGATCATTGCCTTCCAGGATGATTATGAACGGCAGAACACAGCGCCGCAGGTTTTTCGTTATTCTAGCTTTGAGCCGGTTCGGGAACAAAGGATAGTAGGTGTTGCCTATAAATTCCTGATTGCAGAGCGAAACACCCCCCTGGATGAGACTCTTATTAATCAGGAGCTTATCATTTCTTCCTCTGCCGCTTTGGAGCCCGGAGGGGAGCGGATCAAGGGTGCGGTTACTCAGTGCGATCCCCAAGTGCGCTCCATTGTCCTGGGCTTTCAGTCCACAGTGGATTTTGGTAAATTTCCTCCTCAGGGCTATCTGCTAAACACCATGTTCAACGTTACCTATAAGATTCAGGCGAAAGCTGTGGATAGCCTGGTCCAGGGTAAGTCGGTAAATAAGGCGCTGCTGGATATTCTTCTGCGGGACAAGTTCGAAAAGATTGAAATCCCTGCGGACGAATACGTAAAGATCCCCTGGATTAGCGGTTCCAGGCCTGAGAAGCCGCCTCAGGAATTGGCGGTGAACATGGCGCTGAACGTAAAAGATCTGATGCTGGTCCAGGGGCCGCCGGGTACTGGAAAAACGAGTATTATTGTGGAGATGGTCCGCCAATTTATCAAGCGAGGGCAGCGAGTCTTAATTAGCTCGAAAAACAACCTGGCGGTGGATAATGTTCTGGAAAAATGTATCCATGAGAATATTTCCTGCGTACGGCTGGGCCGGGAAGAAAGAGTGAATATCGAAAAGGTTAAGACACGGCTTTTGGATCGGGCGGCGGTAGAGCTGCAAAAGGACATCATTAACAACTGCAGCAGCGAAGAAAGGCAGATTATGGAGCAGCTAGATCAGCAGGAACGGCTGCTTCCGGTGTTCCATGAAAACAAAGAAGAGATTATATCTTATATCCAGGCGGGACGGGAGATAGAGCGCTACCAAAAAAATATGGACAAACGGCTGCGGACAATAAAGCTCATGAGTATTCCTTTTTATCTGGGGGCGCATTTTCTGCGGCTGCTAAATCTATTGCTCCTTCAAAAAGAACGGGCCCAGGCGGCCCGGGAGCGTTACCAGGAACAATTAGCTGCACGGGTAGCCAGCGATCCGAAATACAGGGAATTGAACGCTGCCTATACAGAGCGTACCAGCCAACAGAAGATTATTGCCACAGCATTAGATGAGAAGTTCAAACAAGCAGGGGCCGCGGAAACCTTTTCTTACCGAGAGCTGACAGAGGAGGATTTGGAGAAGGAGATTAGACAGCGAGAGGAACTTGCGGCTAAGTATCGGAACAAACAGAGCATTGTTAAAGAATGGATAAGATCCTTGGAGCAAAGGCAGCAGTCTCTTTATCCTCTCTTGTTAAATTCGGTGATGGTGGTGGGGGCTACTTGTATTGGGATTAACACTAACAGCGTGTTCAAAGATGTGGATTTCGATGTGGCCATAATTGATGAGGCCGGGCAAATTACCATCTTTGACATATTAGTGCCCATGTCCCGAGCCAAGAAAGTAATTTTAATTGGGGACCATATGCAATTGCCCCCGGTATGTGAGGACGGGTTGCTGGAAGAGATCCGGGCCCAGCAGGGAGACCCGATGAACGACTGGGACGATGAAGAGGAAGGACCTGCTTTTGACTACGAACAGGTGCTCAAAATAAGCCTGTTTGAAAACCTTTTTCATTCGTGCCCGGCAGAGAATAAAATAATGCTTGACCGGCAGTTTCGCATGCATCCGCTGATTGCAGATTTTATCTCCCAGGAGTTTTATGGGGGCAACTATAAATCGGGATTAAAGGCTGAGAATCGCGACCCCTCTCTTTTAGGGATAGACTCATTTCGCACTCCTCTCTACTTTATCGATACTCTGG
>DURJ01000006.1 GCA_012837285.1 Bacillota bacterium | reverse complement strand
GCACTTTTCTAAAAGTGCGGGCCTTTGGGCATTTTGCTGGTTAAGCGATGCTGGTAGCTGATATTTCTTCTTCGAGATCCATGAACCTAATCAGCACTTTTAAGCGGGTGTCTTTATCATCACTAGCCCATTCGTCAAGAAGCTGTTCCCGCTCTTTTTTCAGGGCTTGTAATCTCCTGTTCACTGCCCGCAACCTCCTTCCGAAACTTTAGTATACCATAGTATTGTCCTTATTATCACACAAAAACAGAAATTGGTCAATGATATCCCTATTAAATTTGTGTTAAAACGACTGTAACTCACAACAAACGACATTCACTAAGAGCCGGAAGGGGTATGCAAGGCCGAAATCTAAAGAAATAAGCGGACTAACTTGGGTTAATCTTCAAAGATTGTTAAATTAAGGTCAGTTCTCTTAGCCGCCAGTAACAGGGGGAAAGATTTTCAGGGTTATGCTGGTCGGAATGATATCGTGAACCGAATAAATACGACCTTCGCTCAGCGGTAAGAGCCGGGCCCGGAGAGCTTCGTCGGTTGCCTCCAGGGGTAGTTCAGCCCCAAAAGCGGGATATTTGCCGGCCAGATATTGGAGGAGCTCCCATAACGTCAGGATGTCAAGTTCTAAGTTCAGCTCTGGCGCACCTATGATGGCATCATAAGGTGGATAAAACTGAATACGCATCCGAAATATCTCCTTTGCGATCAAGTGCCTTGTACCGCTGGGGCCCACGAGTAAAGGCTTATCTTGAGCCTATATTGTTTAATTGGGCACGTCAAGGTTTTCTTACCAGCCAAGTTTGTAGTATAATATCCATTAGTGGTGCCAGCACTTAGTACCATGCTTTTTCGCAGACAGAAGATACACCTTAGCTGCAGCATTTAGGAGGACAAAACAACCGATGAAAATTGGCTTATTGGGTTTGCCGCTGTCAGGTAAAACCACCTTTTTCAATTTGCTCACCGGAGCAGGGGTGACCACAGCGGCCTATGCCGAGGAACGGGCTAGCCACGCCGGGGTGGCGAAGGTTCCCGATACACGGGTGGATGTGCTTAGTGATTTGTTTGAGCCCCAAAAGACCACTTATGCCAGGATCAATATTGTGGATATTCCTGGTTTGGGCAAAAATGGGGCGCTGGAATATACCGCCCCCCTTCAAGATACAGATGCGTTGGTGCTTATTGTGCGAGGGTTTGTGAACGAGGCCATGGGGATGGCCGATTCACCCCACCCGGTGACTGATCTGGAGGATGTGCTGACAGAACTGATAATCTCGGATTTGAGCCTGGTGGAGCGGCGTCTGGAACGATTAGCCAAGAACTCCAAGGCAGCTAATATCCTACCCAGCGAACCGGAAGCGCTACTTAAGGCCCGAGAGGCCTTGGAGAATGAGCAGCCGGTGAGCAGTCAGGAGTATAGCGTTGAGGAAAAGCTGGCTCTGAGAAATTATGGGTTGTATACGGAAAAACCGATGCTGGCCGTGCTCAATACATCGGAAGAAGGGCTGAGCAGTAACAATGCCTTGGGACAGGCGGAACTTACGGCTTATACACGAGAGCATCACCTGCCTCTGCTGATGGTTTGTGCGCCGCTGGAAGAAGAAATAAGTCAACTCCCGGCCGATGAACGACTGGTATTCTTGGAAGATCTAGGGGTGAGCGAATCTGGGGTGGCTCGCCTGGCCCGGGCAGCTTATGCTCACCTGGACCTCATATCTTATTTTACCGTTGGCTCCGACGAAGTCCGGGCTTGGACAATTCATCGTGGCACTAGGGCCCGCCAAGCAGCCGGAAAGATTCACTCCGATATTGAGCGAGGCTTTATTCGGGCCGAGGTGGTGTCCTACGAGGACATGGTGCGCGAGAAAACCGTGGCCAAACTGCGGGAGAAAGGTTTGCTTAGACTGGAAGGCAAAGATTATGTTGTTCAAGACGGCGATATTATCTCGTTCCGTTTTAATGTCTAACGGCTGCTGGAGTTCTGTGAAGGCGGTTCCCGGTCCTATAGATTTAGCTTCTTTCGGCAGCTGGAAGCAGTGAGGGTACAGGGTGGTTTGAATAGACCGTGGGAGGTGAACGATCTTGTTGACACTATTTATGGAATTGGCCCTGAGAATGTGTGTCATTGCCACCAGCGCCTTTATTTTTAGCCGGATCCCGGTGTTCAGACGTGCGCTGAGTAAGATGGCCAGCGGCCGCGATAAGATATTGCTCACCTTGGTATTTGGTCTGTTCACACTGCTGGGCACGTATTGGGGCATTGAAGTTCAAGGTGCCATCGCCAACTCGCGCGCAGTTGGCGCAGTGGTGGCAGGACTCATCGGCGGTCCCTGGGTAGGGTTGGGAGCCGGGGCTATAGCTGGTTTGCATCGCTGGTCCTTAGGCGGCTTCACCGGTTTTGCCTGCGGTCTGTCGACCACGGTGGAAGGTTTGGTAGGCGGATTAGTATCACGACGAGTACAAAAAGTGGATTGGGAAGTGGGCCTGGCCACAGGGCTGGTGGCAGAGCTGCTGCAAATGGCGATTCTGCTTCTATTTGCCACCCCGTTTGAGGCCTCGCTGGAGCTGGTGAAGGTGATCGCTGTTCCCATGACGTTGGTCAACGGAGCCGGCGTGGGTATTTTCATTTCCATGCTAGACAGTCTCAAAGCGGAGGAAAACCGCATCAGCGCTGTACAAACCCAGAAAGTGTTGGAAATTGCCCGGCTGTCCCTGCCCCATCTAAAGCGCGGTCTGAATGAGTGTTCCGCCGGCTTCACGGCCCGCATCATTATCGAGCTCACTGGTGTCGACGCCGTCGCCATTACCGACCGCGAAACCGTGCTGGCTCATGTCGGTTTGGGTGCAGATCATCACTTACCCGGACATCCGTTTCTCACTGAGTCTACTGCCCGGGTGCTGGAACAGGGAACGGTGGAGGTGGCCCAATCAAAAGCCGATATCGGCTGCAGTGAGGAGAATTGCCCCTTAGAGTCGGGAGTGGTGGTACCGTTGTTTTGTCAGAACCGTATCGTCGGCTCGCTTAAGTTGTACCGGGCCCGTGCCGATGGCATTACACCGGTGGATGTTGAGGTGGCATCCGGTTTGTCCCAGCTCTTTTCCACCCAGCTGGAATTGGCTGAAGCGTCACGACGGGCGGAACTGGCGGCCCAGGCCGAGTTGACGGCCTTGCAGGCCCAAATTAACCCCCATTTCTTATTCAATGCTATTAACACCATTGTTTCCTACTGCCGAACGGAACCGAACACCGCTCGTACCTTGCTCCTGGATTTGGCCGCTTATTTTCGTCGCAATTTGGTCCAGGCCGGGGAATTTTGCACCTTGAAAGAGGAGCTGCAGCATGTACGGGCCTACTTGGCTTTAGAGCAGGCCCGCTTCGGTCCCAAGCTAAAGCTGGTGGAAGAGGTACCGGAGCAATTTCTTCAGGTGAAACTGCCTCGCCTGACCTTAGAGCCCCTGGTGGAAAATGCGGTCAAGCATGGAATTGCCCCTCGGCCCGAGGGGGGACAGGTTTCTATTTCGGCTTACCAACAGGGGTTGAACCTATGTCTGGTGGTAAGTGACAGCGGAATTGGCATGACCACCCAAACCTTGGAACAAGTTAGGCGGGGAACAACTTCAGGCGGTGTCGGTCTTACTAATGTCAGTGAGCGGTTGAAGAACGTTTACGGTTCCGAGTACGTCCCTACTATTACGAGCGTCTATGGAGAAGGTACCACGGTTCGTTTTGCTGTACCCCTGGGGGTGGAAGGTCATGAGCAGCTATCGGCCAGCTAAACTAAGGGTGTTGGTGGTGGACGACGAAGCCCCGGCCCGGTCAGAACTGAAGTATTTGCTGGAAAAGACGGGAAAAGTGACTGTAATTGGGGATGCAGCCAGCGGACCGGAAGCGATTGAGCTTACCTACGACTTACGTCCGGAGGCGGTGTTTCTCGATATTAAAATGCCGGGACAAGACGGATTTGCCGTGGCCGAGGCTATTTTAGCCGCGAACAGGCAACCGCCGTTATTCGTTTTTGCTACGGCTTTCGACAGTTATGCTCTGCAGGCTTTTGAAGTGAGCGCGGTGGACTATATCTTAAAGCCGTTCCAACAAGAGCGGGTAGCTCAGACGGTGGAGCGACTGCTTTCCTTGCGGTCTGGCTTTAAGCAAGTGGAGCTGGCCCAGAACCTGCAGACTCTATTGGAAAAGGTGAAGGAAGAGCAAGAGTCGGCCCGGGTACCGGTGGACATTAACGGCCGCATACTGCTGATACCAATAGCGGATATATGTGCAGCCTATTGCCGGGATAAGGATGTGCTGATTAAGACCAGAGAGCGGGAATATCATGTGCGCAGCACGTTAGCAGAGCTGGAGAAGCGACTGGGCTACCGGTTTTTTCGTGTTCACAAGGGCTATCTGGTAAATATCGATCATGTGGCTGAGATTATCCCTTGGTTTCATGGGAGCTACTTATTGGTAATAGCTGATGCCGAACACACCGAAATACCGGTGAGCCGGCGACAGGCACCGATACTGCGAGAGAAACTGGGACTGGTACTTTAATTGGCTAAACCGGTCAGCAGCGGTTTTTAACCGTTCAGCCGGTAATTTATACCGCTGAACCCTATTTAGTAGCTGGGGTTCAGCGGTTTTTGTTATTATTTTAATAAGGAGGAGTGTAGGCCAATGTTATCCGGGAATGAATATCTTGAAGTTATTACCAAACGGTTAGCGCCATACTTCGACTTAGCCCCGAAAGAACCTGTGGCCGGCCAGACCATGAATTTGGTGGCCCGTTTTAACATGCGTAACGAGAAGTATTTCTTTTTGAAGAAGATTACGCTCTATGCCTATGAAAACCACGAAACGGTATTGGTACGATGCCAGGACCGAATTACGCCACAAGTAGCCGAGGAGTTTTGTGCCTATCTTAAGAGAGCAGTTGCTGAGCTGGTCAACCCCAGCCAAGAACACATGTCCTCAATAGTTACAGGAGTCTTGGTGGCTGCTGCCGGCGTCACTCCTGAGGCCCGACGTATTATCGAACGTTTCCGTTACAGTCGTAATTTTAGTTTTCTGATACAAGGTTGGTGCGAGGTGAGGCTTCTGGCGGTAGATCTTGCCGCTAATGAAGTATATAGTAACAAAGCCGGGCGCTCGGTACGGAAGGCCTACCGTGTGCCTGAGGGAAAGGAGGCTGAGGGAGAGAGCTACGCGGCCTCATTAGGGTTACAATAATTTTGACCATAGGGTAAAAGGAGGACTTTAATATGAGTACCACCTTAATGGTCGTAATTGGCGCTATCATTCTATTTGTCGGTTATGTTTTTTATGGTAAATATTTGGCAGAGAAAGTTTTCGTTCTTGACCCCAAGGCTAAGACGCCGGCTGAAACCTTGTACGACGGAGTGGACTATGTTCCCACACCGGCCCCGGTGCTGTTAGGGCACCACTTTGCCAGCATCGCCGGCGCAGGCCCAATTACGGGGCCTATTGCTGCTGCGGCCTTCGGTTGGTTGCCGGTATTTCTTTGGATTGTAATCGGTAGCGTGTTTTTCGGCGGTGTCCACGATTTCTCCGCATTGATTGCCTCAGCGCGCCATGATGGGAAATCCATCGGAGAAGTGGTCCGCGCCCATATTGGCGAGAGAGGACAGTTCTTTTTCCTCTGCTTTTCTTACCTAGCGTTGGTTTTAGTTGTGGCGGTGTTCGCTATT
>DURJ01000005.1 GCA_012837285.1 Bacillota bacterium | reverse complement strand
AGTAAGCAATCTGCTGTTCGATCCTTCTTGACATCAAATATGTACGCACAAGCCCCAGCCGAATAAACGGTGGGGCTTGTACGCATTATCCTTATGGTATTTGATCTGTACGGGTGCTCAGACACAATAGCAGACAACAAGATTAGTTTTCTTCGGGTATATTGTCCTTTGTTATGAGCATGCCGGGAATGTAAATATGCCGTTCCTCTAATTTCTTTCCGTTCAGAAGGTCAAATACTTTGTCCACGCAAGTTCTGGCCATGGTATCGGGGTCCTGAGCCATGGTCGCAATGAAGGGACTGTCCTCTCTTTTCATTTCTTTGTACGCTTCCGGATCGCCGTCAACGCCGACTACTGCTATATGATCCTGTAATCCTGCTTCCCGGATTGCTTGAGCGGCAGCTACACCGACTCCGTCGAACGTAGCAAACACACCTACAATATCACCGGGGTTGGGATTAGCCTGCAATACGGCCTCCATTTTTGCCTTTCCATCAGGGAAAAAGTCAGGCCAGGCATAAACAAAACTTGATTTGATTTTAACATCCGGATGTTTCTCTACCACTTTGTGCATTGCATCTTTACGAGTTCTAATCATGGCACCGGCATCATTGATAATCTCGACAATATTCCCTTTGCCGCCGATATGCTCCATTAGGCACTCAGCTGATTTGGTACCCAGTTCGGTATTGTCGGACTCAACAAACACGTCAACAAAGTCTTGATCACCGGAGTCCATGGATGCAATTATGATACCCTTTTTCTTGGCCTCAAGGCAGGCAGAAGATAGTTCACCGATATCGCCTTCTTGGATAATTATTGCGTCAACGCCTTGGGCTATCATGTTTTCAATGGAGGCAACTCTACCGGGAACATCGGCATTAACTGTGGAAATAACTTTACCGCCGTTTTTCTCGATCTGGTCCATTAAAGCTTCGCGGCCGATACGGGCAAAGAAGTTAGCTTGACCAAAATTGTTAATCCCGATGGTAAAAGTCTTTTCTCCCTCAGCAGCCGGTTTCTCACTACCTCCGCTGCACCCCATAACCGTTACCGCCAGTACCGCTGACACCAGTAACAAGATACTGATCTTTTTAAACATTTCTTATTTATCCCCCTTATGACTTCACTATCGATTAAGTTCTTCCACGGGAACATAATCTAGTTTGGGAAAGCCGAAACGTACACCACTAAATGATTCTTTGCCTTCTTTTGTTGCCAAAGCTTCCCGTAGCCGCGGATGGCAAGGTGATCCGATCACAACAACGTCTAGTCCTTCTTTCAGGTCAACCGTCATGATACCTTCTCCCTGCAAATCAACAAAATAGATTGGGTCAGGGAAAATTGCCTTGACTTGGCCATTCACCCAAGCGGCCATGTACTCATTCTTGACCACAACATCGGCTTTCTGCTTAGCAAAGTCTCCCTTACCTTCCAGCTTCACGTCTGTTAGATAAAAGCCACCTTTGTCTTCGCCGGTTACTTCCGCGATTTCCCCCTTAAACATTATCTTGCCATTCACTGCTTCTGCGACTGTTTTCACGGGGTCCTGTCCAGCTTTGCGGGCTACCAGGACTGCCTTACCAACTTCCAGTGCTTTTGTCATGCAGCCCGGCACCACGCTTGTCTTAAGCTCTTTACCAGACATGGGATAGTGAGCGTTACCTCCAAAACCACCTCCTTTGGTAACCACTACACGACCGATCTCATCAGCATAGGTTGTTTTCTGTGCCCGTTTCACCACCACTGTATTGCCATGAGCATCTACCAATGGCATCGGATATAAGGAAACTCCATGTCCGATAAAGCTGGACATTTGTGTCTCCGGCGCCGCCCTGCCGACACCGTCGCCGTTTATAACCGGTATACCCAGTCTAGCTGCCAGGCTCATAATCACCGGAGTGTTAAGGCCACCGGTCTCGAAAGGCACTACGTAGTCCAGTTTTCTACCCATAGTGCGCTCCATTTCACGAAAGACCTCTACTAATACAAAGCTGTCCTCCCAGCTTGCTACAATTTCCTCATAGGACATATCCAAGAGTGTCTTTACCGAACCCATGATTCCCCCGCTGCAGACGAAAGCATCGTCAGCCACATCTTCTGGATCAACGATTTGGTACTTTCGACCTTTAGCCATATCGTTTTCAATGATCACTCGTCCCCATTCCAGTTCGCCGCCGCCGCCTGTGCCAAGAATTCCTAATCCGCAAAAGAACGCATCCAAGTCTTCATGTTTGAGTTCGTAACAAGCCATAACAATACCACCTTTCTTTTCATTATGCATTATTCATCTTCATAGTATGGAACATTAACAACGTATTCGCCGCCGGGGCGCAAGAAAATATGAACTTGTGAATCGGGTAAACAATAGTTTGTCACATGAATGACAGGCTCAAACGCATCCGCCTTAATTAACAAATCTTTACCGTAAGCGTTGTTATCATAACTAGCATGGACAATGTCTGCGATCAGCAGTGTGTGATCACCGGCATTTATTGCTTGTACCAACTTACATTCAAGATGGGCCCGACACTCTTTGATAGACGGCGGTGCCACTTTAATTGATGGTAAGCGGGTATAACCGGAGCGTTCGAACTTGTTCTCGCCACGCTTGGTTTTGTAAGAGCAACGAACTAAAGACTCAACCAAAATCAAATCAGGAATGTTGACAACAAACTCCCCAGTTTCTTCGATGTTTTCCAGTGAATGCTGTCTGCGCGGGCTGTTTAACAGGGCTAATGCTAACCGCGGTGGGTTTTGTGAAACCGGATTTACCCAGCTAAAAGGAGCCACATGGTCTGAACCATCGTCGTTCTTTGTGGTACAAAGAATCGGGCGGGTTGGTTGGAGCAAGAACACACTCTCTGCCATATGGTCCTTGGACAGTTCCACTAACATTTTTGTTCCTCTCTTCTGCCGGCTATGTTTCTCAAATCCTGCAGTAAACTAACGCTCCACTCATAAATAAGTCCCACGTCTACTGAATAGGAAATGTATTGTATCCCTAAGCGGCGGTACTCGGCAGCCAGTTCAACCGTATCAACAAAGCTGCCTACAGCAATACCCGATTGTTTCGCGGCTGCTATAACCGCTTTTAGCTTCGCTTCCACTGCCGGATGATCCGTTTGACCTGTTAGTCCCAGCGACTGAGACAGGTCATATGGCCCCACAAAAAGCACATCTATCCCTGGTGTGCTGATTATTTCCTGAATATTATGCACACCCTCTAGGCCTTCTACCATAGCTATGACCATTGTTTCCCGGTTAGCCTTTTCAAAGTACATAAAACGGTCGGAGGCACTGTAGCTAGCTGCCCTTACAAACCGACAGACGCCCCGCTCGCCCTGGGGTGCAAATTTTGCCGCCTGGACTGCTTTTTCTGCTTCGGCCTTCGATGAGATATGTGGAACTTGAACACCCTGAGCCCCAATATCCAAAGCACGGGCAATCTGCCCCGGATCATTGGCTGTAACCCTTATAATAGGGGTTATACCGGTTAACTCCGCCGCCCGCACTAGGTCCTGTGCCTTTTCCGGACATAAAGGGCCATGCTCCATATCGATAATGACAAAATCGAAGCCGGCATGCCCATACACCTCTACTACAGCAGGGTCGGAGAGTTTCATAAAGGGCCCAAAAGTGACCTTATCCTCTGCCAACAGACGCTTCAAACGATTGTTCAGCAAAACTAAAAACCCCCTTCTGTCTTCCCATCAGCGAGGATATTACAGCTCAGACCCGCGGCTGTGATACACCTTGCTAAGTCCTTCCAAGGACAAATAGTCTTCCGGTGAGTTTATTTGACGCTGTGATTTTATATCCCAATAAACCATTCCGGCATAAGTAACGTTGCCGCCGAAAACAGCCCCTACGAGTCTGCCGTTAGCACATACGATTTTCCGGTAAACCTTATTTTCTAAATCGACATGTTTATAAACATCTAGGCCTTGAATGTCCTTTTCCTTTACTTTGCCCACCATAATAAAAGGAACGCCGTAAAAAACCACCGAATTCATACTTAAAGCCCCTGTATGAGCTTTCTCACAGAAACCCAGAATACTATTGGCCGCGATCCGTCCTTGAACCGTTGCCTCAGGCCAAAGAGTAAACATGCCGTTCCCACCGCTGAGAAGATCTTTTACCTGAGCAACATCACCGGCAGCATAAATATCCGGCACAGAAGTCTTCATGTACTGATCCACAATAATTCCTCTGTCGTAACGTAAGGAGGTACCCTTGGCAAAACCCAGGTTCGGACAAACACCCTTGCCTACCACCGCCAGTTGGGCCGGTATGCGTCTGCCGTCGGCCAGCTTAACAGCCCTTAAGCCCTTTGCGTCTGTTAAAAAACTGGTCGCTGGAGCCGAAAGCTCAATATCTACACCGTGGTTACTGAATAAGTTGTAGACCCACTGAGAAATCAAAGCATCACTGATCTGAGAAAGCAGTCTAGATGAACTTACCAACAACTTAACTGTTAAGCCCAGTTGGTTCAAAGCCCAAGCAGCCTTAAGGCTAACCAAGCCGCCGCCTAAGACAACACATTCTCCTGCCTTTGCAGCTCTTCTTCTGATCTGTTCAGCATCTTCGAGGTCACGAAGGTAAAAAACACCCTCCGGCAGTCCATTACCGTCCGTCCATGGTGTAGGTGCCGCGCCGGTAGCAATAAGCAGCTTGTCATACACAAGTTTTTCTTTGTTGGAGAGGTGGATAAGTCTTCGTTCAGGTTCAAGACCTATTGCCTCCGTATTTCTCTTGATGACTGCCCTGTCCTCCGGTATTTCATCCGGAACCAGATGCAGCCGCTGTAGGGAAATATGGTCGGCAATATAATCAGGCAGCAATACCCGTGAATAAAAGAGATCTTTTTCTTTGGTAACAAGTATTACTTTTTCCTGTGGGCAAACACGTTCCAGCAGGGTCGTAAAAGCGCTCTTTGCTGCCGTGCCGCTGCCGAGAATCACTGTTTGCATTTGTCCTCACACCTACTCTTGCCCAACAACAAACGGGCGCTTCTTTTTCTTTTCCTGGCTAAATACAGCTCGACGCGACCAAAGGCAACAGCATTTATGGAATAAAGCTCTGCACGGCCTTGTATCTCCTCTTTGTAGAGGTCGTGTTTGATATTATGGTCTTTGTTATCAGATTCAACAATCGCCCCGAAGGGACAAACCATAATACACATGTTACAGTGAACACATCGTTCTTCTTCCAAAACAACATAACGGTCAACTTTACGGCGAATAATGGCCCCGGCTGGACAAGCATCTAGGCAAGGTGCATCTTCACAGTTTCGGCAAATCTGTGGCATGGACAACTTTCCTAACCTCCAATAATGTGGGGCATGATTAATACTTCTGTATTGTCGTCAAGAAGCAACTCCCCCTGATAGTGTAAGGTATGAATGTTTCTGCGGTTCACCATGAAAACTACACGCCTTGATACCTCACCATTGTCGTCCAACAATACGGTCATTTCCGGACCATAGCGTTCAATTAATCGCTGACACAGCTCACCCACCGTGGCAGCTTCTATTTTTACCTGAGTCGCGCCGGCAATTCTACTAAACGGAAGGGTAAACCTTACAATTGCCAACGTTTACTCTCCTCTACCGAAAACTCTGGTAAGCTCACTACTTGTTCAGACGCATAGCTGTTTCAGCTATACGTTTTCCCAAAATTGTGCTCTGGCGCAGGCCTTCTTCGTCCTTAAGAACAGCGTCTTTTTCCGCTCCCGGAAGACCCATTTGCCAACCGCCGGCACCTATATAGCCACCGCCGTGCCCGGGCGCAACCACCACAAACTGGTTAAGGAGCAAGAAATTTACCATATTAGATAAAGCCATTTCTTGGCCGCCGTTGCGGTCATAGCCCACGGCAACAGCTCCGGCAGCCGTGCGAGTCCAATCGGGTACCGGATATGGAAATTCAGGATGCCAGATTCCCTTTACCAAGGATGTCCATCTTTCCATAAAAGCCCGCATGGCTGAGTTAACATTGTAAAAGTACACCGGTGAACCTAGAATCAACCCGTTAGGTACAGGGTCAACAACATGTTTTACAATATCGAGCCAGTCATCTTTTAGGATGCAGTAGGAAAGCTTGCGAACGCAGCCATCACAATTAATACATGGTTGTATTTTTTTACCGGCGAAGGAAATAAGAGTAGTCTCCACTTCATAGCCTGCAGCTTCGGTTACAGCCTTGGCTTCCTCAAGGGCCGTTCTTACCATTACCTCGGTGTTAGCATGCCGAGGGCTGGAGCTTATACCCACATAACGAAGTACTGACACATTCGGCACCCCTTTACTATTGATTTACAACCTTGGTGAAGGTCCGTTCCCGTTTTTCACGGTTAATCTTGCTTTCATCTGCATATGAAAGGGCTTTTTGACGGCAGGCCTTAACGCATTCCGGATCGCCTTCACAGAGGTCACACAGGCTAATCTCGGCTTTGTAAGCCGTCCTCATGACTGAAATGCAGCCGAAGGGACAGGCAATAACACATGCCTTGCAGCCGATGCATTTGTTTTGGTCACACAAAATTGCACCAGTACTTTCGTCCTTGTACAATGCCTGAGCTACACAGGCGTTTATACAAGGAGACTCCTCGCATTGCATACACTTTACTGGAACATGTAGAAGAATATCCTCTTTGGTTTGGATCCGTATATTCGAAAGTTCTCGATTAAATACACTGTGTTTATTAAAGGAACAAGCGAGTTCGCACAAATGGCAACCACTACATTTGTTTGGGTCAATCATGAAGACTTTCATGTATCTTCTCCCCATCAAGTATTCTTGTAAAAACCGCTCTCTGGCAAAAAGGTCACGCCTAAAGAAACGTCGCCTTGGACTCAAATTCATCCAGTTCAAGTTCCTCAAGGACTTCTTTAGTTGGCAACCCTGCTTCCAGATCCCAACCGTGTAGCTTGAAGTACTGGTCCTTCATGATATCTAGTACTTCCGGGGAATTGATGGCATTATCATGCATGGCATCCAATTGTTTTTCATACATCATTCTATAGGGTAATACATCATCAGCTCTGGTATAGCCTAGAATACCGCTAAAAACACGTTCTAGCGTTATAACCCGACGACCAGACATCATTATTTCTTCGGCAGTAACATCAATCCCGCTAAAACTAGAATATAGATCTGCCATGTCGAATTCATCCACCCAATGTTGGGCGGTTGTAGGAAATGCACAAATCCCCATGGAATCCCCAGCAGCGTAGATATCCTCATGCCAGCGAACAATTTCGGCCCGCTTATCGGTGGTGTATGGGTACGCATACTCTTTACTGCCTGTAATGCGTTCTATTAGTTGGATCGCCTCCGGAGCACCACCGAATTCGGCCAGACACTCGGTATTAAGATGGTCCGGACCTCTGGAGCTCACTGCAAAGGCCAAAGCATAAGCGAAGGCCGATCTTGTTTCCACACGGGATTGCTCCAGCCCTCTCGCTTGAATAGCCCATTTATAGGAATCTTGTCCAACTTCCTCCGCTGCCACCTTTAGACCCTTGGCTAACAGGTCCCCCACCCCTTCCCGGTGGGCAATTTTCCTGGTTAGCTCAATAACCGTGTCCATATTGCCCCAGCTAAGATCTAGACCATCGGCATCTGCATCGGTCATGACGCCCCTTTGCTTGCATTCCAGCAGCCATTGAATGCAGTTACCAGTGGAAATAACGTCGAGTCCGAGAATATTGCACAGCTCGTTAGCTTTTATCACTGCATTGATATCTGTGGATAAACACCCGCCGCCCAGAGCCGATAAAGTCTCGTACTCAGGTCCGCCACAATACGTGCCACGGTATTTGCCATCATCAACGGTAACAAATCTATGGCACGCTACAGGGCAAGAATAACATGACACTTTTCTTTTAAGCAGACCGCTTTCTACCAAATACTGTCCTGTAAGAAGATGAACATTGTAGATGGTACTTTGCTGAAAGTTCTTCACCGGAAAGGCCCCAATACTGTTGGTGGATTCTACGCCCACGCTGGTGCCGTAATCAGAAAGGGGTTGGACTCCCGAAGCCTCTTCCATCTTTTCCCGAAGCCGTTTTACGGTAGCTGCAAATTCCTTCGGTCGACTGACACCGATACTCTTGGTTCCTTTTACTGCTATCGCTTTGAGATTCTTGTCTCCCATGACGGCTCCGCCGCCGCCACGGCCCGCTGCGTTGTAAATAGATGCGTGGACAGATGCATAAATCACCTTGTTTTCACCGGCAGGGCCGATACACGCCAACTGCAGTTCATCATCATCATTCTCTTCGCGCACTATTTGGTTCGTCTCGCGCATATCCTTGCCCCACAGATGCTTGGCACTTCGTATTTCAACTCTCTCGTTTTCAATGTAGATGTAAACCGGTTCTTCAGCTTTCCCTTCCACAATGAGAATGTCATATCCGGCAAATTTTAGCTGGGCACCGAAAGCTCCGCCGACGTTAGTCTTGAAAAATCTATTGGTGGCCGGGCTTTTAAACATAATACTGGTACGGCCTGAACAAGGGACGAAGGTACCGGTTAGGGTGCCGGGAGCAAAGATAATAGGGTTATCGGGTGAATAAGGATCGACAAACGGATCGACTTTAGACAAAAAGTAGTGAGTAGCTACCCCTCTTCCCCCAAGATACTTCTTAAGAAAGCTTTTGTCTGTGAGGGTGGTCTTGTTCACAACACCGTTACTTAGGTTAACTGTGAGCAACACGATTGAATCCCAGTTGGACACACCGACTCCCTCCTACAATTTGTATTGGCTCGTCTTTAAAGCACACTCTCTTTTATTTGGACCGCTGCCCAAGCACTATGGATAATACTACAGCAAATATGACTACAAGACCTTTGGTGATATATTGGAAATAATAAGGTACGTTGAGCATGGTCAAGCCGTTAGTAAGCATACTGATAATTAGAGCCCCGACAAAGGTACCTTTGCCTGTACATTCACCATCACCGAACATGGTAGTACTAAGGAACACTACAGCGATGGCGTCAAGCATGAACTCTTCTCCGGCCAACGGTTGGGCGGAACCAAGCCTGGATGTCAGAATAACCGCCGCAATGGCCATGGTGAGCCCGGATATGATAAATGTGATCAACCTATGCTTCTTAATATCTATGCCGGCATAAAGAGAAGCTACCGGGTTGCCCCCGATGGCATAAACTCGCCGGCCTAGAGCAGTGCGATCTAAAATGTAAATGCCAATTACTACAAAGATCATCATCAGGATGACAGGTAACGGTATCGGCCCTACGTAACCCTGCCCAATAAAGAAAAAGCTGGACGGTATGCTGCTGTCAAAGAAAATGGGATTGCCTTTGGTAATGAGCATTTTCAGTCCATAGACAATAGAACCGACAGCAAAGGTAGCGATGAAGTCTGCCAAACCTACATAGGCCACCAACAAACCGTTTATGCAACCGATGCCCATTCCTAGAGCCAGTGCTACTAGCATTGAAAGTAGTACGTTTTTGGTCTTAATCAAAACTAAGGCTAGAATAATGTTTACTAACCCAACAGCATTTCCGATAGACATATCAAAGCCGCCAGCTGCCATAACAAACGTAAAACCCAGTGATACAATAGTAAGCATGCTCATTTGCCGTAAAAGCATAAGAAGGTTAGTCACTCTAAGAAAGTTCTCCGACATAACCGAAAAGACGGCGAAAATCGCAAGGGCTCCAATTACTGTTCCGTATTGGCGTAAAAACAGTCTCTTATCTGTCTTAGCAGTAACCACTATATTGGTCATGATGCTGCTCGGCCCCCTAACATTGCCTGCATGATTTGGTGTTCGGCATCGCTTTCTTCTGGGCTGAACTCGCCCACTATACTTCCTCGATGGAGAACCAGAATCCGGTCACTGATACACAGCAGTTCCGGCAAATAAGAGGAGAATACTATTGCCGCTTTCCCTTCCCGTGCCAGGTTATCCAATAAGCGGTAAATGTCTTCCTTTGCTTTAACGTCTATCCCTTTAGTCGGCTCGTCGAATAAACCAATCTCAAAGTTGCCGCTCAACCAACGGGATAAGACTACTTTTTGTTGGTTTCCTCCGCTTAAAAACTTTGCCGCCTGTTTCGGTCCCGTGGTCTTGATGGACATTAGATTGATGAAATCCTGGGCAGTTCTTAGCTCAGCTGCTTGATCCATAACCCCACGATGACACCATTTGTTAAGATAGGTTAAGGTTACATTTTTTTGCACGGAATAGTTTGGAATAAGCCCTTGGGCCTGCCTTTCTTCCGGTACCAGTGCTAAGCCTTTCTCTACAGCGTTCCCAGGTGAAGGTACAAATTCCTGTCCCTCGATCAGTATCCGGCCGCGATGGATCTTATCTAAGCCAAACAGTGTCCGGGCAATCTCCGTTTTTCCTCCACCCACTACTGCGGCCACACCCAATATTTCTCCCTTGCGTAGCTTCAGGTTAATGTCGTTCAGCTTATCTGTGAACAGACTCTTAATTTCCAAGCAAACTTCACTCTGACAAAAATGTTTTTCACGTTTGTAAGCCTGATAGGACCTGTGGCCGATCATCATGGAGACGATCTTTTCTTCGCTGGCTTCTTCCCGAGTCATGGTAGCTACTCTGACTCCGTCCTTAAGCACCGTGATGCGGTCAGAGATCTCCATTACTTCGCCGAGATTATGAGAAATATAGATAATCCCTAAACCCCGTTTCTTAAGGCCGGTAATGATCTCTAACAGGCGTCTTCTTTCTTCTTCACCAAGAGACGTGGTAGGTTCATCAAAAATAATTATTTGAGGATCGTGCACCAATACCTTGCCGATCTCAACAATTCGCTGCAAAGAAGCGTTTAGGTATCGTGCCAGGGTGTTTACGTTCAGATCTATGCCCAACTCTTTAATTACCGCTGCAGCTTTGTCGGCCATAGCCTTATCATCCATGACTTTGAGACCCAGCTTCTTGTTAGCAATTTCGTTTCCGATGAACATGTTGCGATAAACAGAAAAGTAAGGTACAAGATGAATCTCTTGGTGAACAGTTCTTATTCCCGCCTGCTCACTATCCTCTACGTTCCTAAAATCCACTGCCTGTCCATTCACCAGGATGTCTCCTGACGAGGGCGGGTAAACCCCCGATAGGATCTTGATAAAGGTGGATTTCCCCGCTCCGTTTTCGCCTACAACAGAGTGGATTTCACCTGGCTTAAGATCAAAATCAAAGTCTCGCAGCACCCAAACTCCGTTAAAATCCTTCCCAATACCTTTGGCTTCAATGAAATTGGGGGTGCCAAAGCTTGACTTATCAGGCACAGTCTCCTTCCCCCTTTTGCCATACGGCTAGACTTTATCGTCTTTTTTTAGTAGACTCTTTCCACATGCGCCCTAATGCGTCGCACAGCTTCCTTCAGGTTCTCATCGGAGTTGGCAAAAGATAGGCGTAAGTACCCTTCTCCCATGGAACCGAAAGCCGAACCCGGAACTGTCACCACACCTGCTTCCTTGAGTAGTTCCTCGGCAAACTCTACCGATGTCTTGCCAAAGGCCTTAATGTTAGGAAATGCATAGAAAGTTGCCGACGGCTTCTGGCACGATATCCCTGGAATGGCGTTGAGGCCATCGATTAGAATGTTACGCCGATGCGTATACTGTTTCACCATATCATTTACCGGCTCATTAGAACCTTCCAAAGCCGCCAGCCCTGCCTCCTGAATAAACGCTGGCAGGCAGGAGACAATGCTTTCTTGAATTTTGGGCATTTGGGTAACAATATCATTTGGTGCTAAAAGATACCCTAGGCGCCAACCCGTCATGGCATAAGTCTTTGAAAAACCATTAATAATGACCGTTCTCTCTTGCATGCCTTCTATTTGGGTAATACTATGATGAACTTTACCGTCAAAAATAATCTTTTCGTAGACTTCATCACTAATAACCATGAGATTATGGCGCTTTGCTACCGCTGCAATTGCTTCAAGATCCTCTTCTTCCAAAACAGCACCCAATGGATTGCTGGGTGAATTTAGTAGCAAAGCCCTTGTACTTGGGGTAATGGCCTTTTCTATATCAGTAGCTTGCAATCTAAAATCGTTCTCCTCATAAACTGGGACACAGATGCTGTTGGCACCGACAAGCGCCAGCTGGCCAGCGTAAGCGGGAAACGCTGGGTCAGGCACAATGACGTCATCCCCTGGGTTAACAATTGCCAACAAGGATAACAGAATGGCTTCTATGGCTCCGGTACTGATGACTACATTCTCCCGCTCATATTCCAAGCCGTACTCGCGCGCGTACTTAGTACTTATTGAGTCTCTCAATGCCGGCAGGCCCGCATTGGGCGTATAGTGTGTATATCCCTTGTCTAATGCGGCTTTAGCTGCCTCACATACGTGTACCGGTGTATCGAAATCAGGTTCACCCAGACACAGGTTAACAACATCGTCATAGCTGGCCGCCAAGTCAAACATGCGCCTAATTCCGGAAGCCGGATAGGTTTGTGCCAGACGCGAAAGGTTAGACATCATCTCTACCTCCATACTGCTTTTTACCGCTGTACCCTCCCGGAAGCGTCGCCGCCGGCCAGATGTTCAACTTCATCCACGCTAACCAGGTTAAAGTCACCGGTTATGCTGTGTTTTAAGCAGGAAGCTGCGGCAGCATAGTCCACTGCTTCTTGCAGTTCTTTACCGGTTATTAGAGCGTAAATTAAGCCGCTGCCGAAGGAGTCGCCACCGCCAACACGATCCACGATCGGGGTAATGTCGTAACGGCGAGACCGGTAGAAGTCCTTGCCATCGTACAGAAGTCCGGACCAACCGTTATGAGAAGCGGAGAAGCTCTCACGCAATGTTACGGCCACATACTTAAAGCCGAAGCGGTCTACTAATTGATGGATAACATCGTGGTAACCAGCCTCGTTCAGTTTGCCGGAAGTAATATCGCTTCCTTGGGCCTTGATACCAAAGACTTTTTCGGCGTCTTCTTCGTTGGCTATGCACAGGTCTACGTATTTGACCACTTCGGACATAACTTTGTTAGCTTCGTCCGGAGTCCAGAGGTTCTTACGGTAGTTAAGGTCAATACTAACGGTAACTCCCAGTTTCTTCGCGGTGCGAACAGCGTCAATAGTAATTTGAGCCGCAGTGGGACTTAAGGCCGGGGTAATACCGGTAACGTGAAACCACGTTGCTCCCGCCAGTATTTTTTCCCAATCGAATTCCTCCGGTTTTGCTGTTGCTATCGCAGCGCCGGCCCGATCATACACAACCTTGGACGGTCTCTGGGCTGCTCCAGTTTCCTGAAAATAAATTCCCAGCCGCGGACCGCCACGGATAATGGAGTCTGTGTTAACGCCAAAGCGACGCAGATGGTTGATGGCCGCTTGGCCGATTAAGTTGTTCGGTACTTTGGTTACATAGTGGGCGTCCAGGCCGTAGTTGGCCAAAGATACGGCCACGTTGGCTTCAGCGCCACCGTAAGTAACATCTAGGCTCTCGGCCTGGACAAAGCGTTTATGGTTGGGGGGTGTAAGTCTAAGCATTATTTCGCCGAAGGTAACTACTCTTTTAGACATCT
>DURJ01000004.1 GCA_012837285.1 Bacillota bacterium | reverse complement strand
TTTATGTCGGCCTTGCGCCACCTGTTCTTACCGGCTCTCACCATGGGAGCCACCATGTCAGCCACTGTGGCTCGCATGGTGCGCTCCAGTATGCTGGAGGTGCTGCGCCAGGATTACGTGACCTTGGCCCGGGCCAAGGGTCTGCCGGAGGTTATTGTCATCGGCCGTCACGCCTTAAGAAACGCCCTGATTCCCACTGTCACTGTGGTGGCCATTCAGGCCGGCGGCTTTCTGGCCGGTAACATGATTGTGGAAACTGTCTTTGGCTGGCCGGGAGTGGGGCGATTGGTAGTGGATGCTATTTTGCGCCGCGATTTTCCCTTGGTTCAAGGTGCGGTGATGGTATTTGCCTTTACCTTTATTGTTATGAACTTAGTGGCTGATATCTTGTACACTTGCATCAATCCAAAAATTTCTTTATAGGGGGTGCGCTCATGGAGCTAAGACCTGGTGCTGATTCTTTAGTAATGGAACGTGGTGGTGTTTATAATTGGCTGGAGACCCAACTATATCTGTGGCGCATCCGTTTGGGTCTGTTTACCGGTAAGCTCCACTGGTTCTTAGGGGAAGTGGTAGCTCATCCCTCCGCTCTAATCGGCGGTGTGGTGATGCTGCTTTATGTGGCCATGGCCGTGCTCGCTCCCCGCTTGGCCCCCTGGAGCCCTTACAGCGGGGAACTGACGGCTCGACTGCTGCCGCCGGCCTGGATCAGCGGCAATTGGCAACATATTCTAGGCTGCGATGAAGTGGGGCGCGATCTGTTGTCCCGAATTATCTACGGCAGCCGAGTCTCTCTCACCGTGGGCTTGTCGGCAGTGGCTTTCTCCCTGGTGCTTGGAACTACGTTGGGCCTTGTAGCCGGCTATTTTCAGGGGCGTCTGGACAGTGTGCTGTCGCGCCTGAGCGATTTGCTGTTGGCTTTCCCCTATCTGGTGTTTGCTATCTTTGTCATGGCCGCCATTGGGCCGGGTATGACCAACTTGATCCTGGCTTTGAGTTTCAAAGGCTGGGTGGAGTTCTACCGGTTGGTGCGGGGGCAGGTGCTAGCGGAGAAAACCAAGGAATACGTAGAAGCGGCCCGCCTCAGCGGCCAGCCGGACTGGGCTATTTTGCTCCGGGAGATCTTGCCCAATATTCAGCCGTCCCTGATTGTGCTGGCCACCTTAAGATTGGCCCACATGATTGTAACTGAAGCTTCCCTGAGCTTCTTGGGTTTGGGCGTGGAACCACGTATTCCGGCCTGGGGCTCCATGGTGAACGCCGGTCGTCAGTATATGCTCGGTGCTTGGTGGGTGTCTACGTTCCCCGGCCTGGCTATTATGTTCCTGGCCTTGGCCACCAATATGTTTGGGGAAGGGCTGCGCGATATTCTCGACCCGCGGCTCAAGGTGGAGTAGGAGGTGGCCCCTTGCTACAAGTAAAAAACCTAGCTGTTCATTTTCCCAGCCGACGAGGTACAGTCAAGGCTGTAAACGACGTCACGTTCAGCTTGGAGGCCGGCGAGATTCTAGGCCTGGTGGGGGAGAGCGGCTGCGGTAAGAGTATGACCCTACTGGCCCTAATGGGACTGGTACCGTACCCGGGCCAAACAGTGGCCGGCGAGATTCAGTTCCAGGGCCAGAATCTGCTTGAGCTTAGCGGCAATGAACTGCGACGAATTCGCGGCCGCCGGATCGCCATGATCTTTCAAGACCCTTTGACCACCCTAAACCCGGTGTTTAAAGTAGGAGAACAAGTAGCTGAGGCCCTTCGGGTCCACAACATTCTGGAGCCGGAAAAGAGGGGCCTCTTTTCCCGCCCGTCGGCCGGCGCCGTCCGGGAAGAAGTAGTAAAGCTCATGCAGGCGGTGGGGATTCCGGCGCCGGAACAGCGGTTAGAAGAATATCCGCACCAGTTCAGCGGCGGTATGCAGCAACGGGCCATTATCGCCATTGCTTTGTCCTGCCGGCCTCAACTACTCCTGGCTGACGAGCCGACCACGGCTCTGGACGTAACGGTGCAGGCTCAGATTCTCGATCTACTCGGCCAAATCAACCGGCGGGAAGGAACCGGCATTATCCTGGTAACCCATAACCTGGCGGTGGCAGCCGAATTCTGCCGGCGCCTGGCGGTAATGTATGCCGGTGCGCTGATGGAACTGGGACCGGCAGAGACCGTTATCGCCGAGCCCTTGCATCCTTATACCAGAGGATTGCTGCGCTCCTTGCCTTACTTGGTCCCGAAAGGATCACCGCTTATTCCCATTCCCGGCAGTGTACCTGATTTGGCCCAGCTGTCACCGGGCTGCTCCTTTAGCCCGCGCTGTGACGTGGCTGCAACCATCTGCCAGGAACAACCGCCACCGTGGGTGGAAGTAGATCCAGGCCATGCCGCCCGCTGCTGGCGGTTGACCTAGGAAGGAGGAGCGCCGGTGACCCAGATCTTAGTAGCTGTAAAAGGACTGAAGATGCACTTCCCAGTTCGCCGGTCGCTAATGGCTAAGTTAGTGGCCGGGGCCCAGGATCAACTGGTTCGGGCCGTGGACGGGGTTGATTTTGATATTCATTGGCAAGAGACCTTAGGCTTAGTGGGAGAAAGCGGCTGTGGCAAAACCACCCTGGGCCGTACCTTAGTGGGGCTGTACGAACCTACCGCCGGGAGCGTGACCTTTGACGGCCAGGATGTAGGGGAACTCAAACGAAAGAATGCCTTGGCTTTTTATCGGCAGGTGCAAATGGTGTTTCAAAATCCCTATGCCTCGCTTAATCCCCGCAAAACAGTGCGTGAAATCCTCTCCCAACCGCTTCAAGCCCGGGCCAAGCACAACCCGAAGGAGTTAGAAGAAGCCGTTAAGCGGCTGTTGGAGCAAGTGGGACTGAATGAGCACCAACTGGACCGTTATCCCCACCAATTCAGCGGCGGTCAGCGGCAGCGAGTCTCCATTGCCCGGGCCTTGGCCATGCAACCGTCGTTTATCGTTTGCGACGAGCCGGTATCGGCCTTGGACGTATCGGTGCAGGCTCAGATTTTAAACTTACTTCAACACCTTCAAATACGGCACCAGCTAACCTATTTGTTTATCAGCCATGATCTGTCCGTGGTCCGCTACCTGTGTGACCGAGTAGCGGTGATGTACCTGGGCAAGATCGTGGAGCTGGGAAACACCGAAGATGTATTTAACCATCCGGCCCACCCTTATACCAAAGCCCTCCTGAGCAGCATGCCTCAGATCAAGCGCGATCCCGATCAGAAGCGGATTCTCCTAGGCGGTTCGGTGCCCTCACCGTTGAATCCACCGCCTGGGTGCAGTTTTCATCCCCGTTGCTTTGCCCAGGTGGGCAAAATCTGTCAACTGCAGCCACCGAGCCTAGCCCCGGTTGCCGACAGCCACTGGGCCGCCTGCCATCGGGGTCAGGTGTAAACTAATTATACTAACTGCCACAAAGGTGCCAGACGCCTGGTGAAAACTACCGGACGCCTGGCACCTTGCTATTTTTTTAAATTACCCCTTCTTAGGACCAAACAAGCGTTTTTGGTAAAATCACCCCTTAAATCACCCCTTTTTGAGCTTGACTATCACCCCTAGGGTGATTACAGCCGGAGCTATTTCGGTCATGATAAAGACAGAAACAAGGAAAAACCAAAGCAGTTTTGTGTGTTTGTGTTATGACCCAAATCTAACTGATCGAGGATTTCGTAAAAGGCAGGGAATGATAGACAAAGAAGAAACAGCAATAATTTTGGGTGGCTCTGTTTAAGTACAATTTTTTAGGTGGAGAGAAACCATGATGAGAACGAGATTATTCAAATGGAAGAAGGGCTCCGCTAGGTATCAGCTTTTTATTGTTCTTGGTGTGGTGTGGTTAGCGTTGTTTGTCTGGTACGGGCCGGAGATGGGGCTGCTGTCTGTCGGTGAGGGGCTTGAACTTAGACTGCAGAATGTGTTTACTTGGTTGTATTCGTTGTGTCTGATCATTTTCTCTTACTTTTGTCGAGCGGATGATTTTGCCGTTGCCAGCCGGATCGGCGTAATTGGAACTGCCGTGGGGACGATACTCTCTGCCAGCAGTGCCTTGCCCACAATAACAATGGTAGCCACGGGTGCCCTGGCAGTATTCTCGGCTTTGTTTTCCTTAGGCATCATTTACAGTTTCGTCTACATCTTGGCACCGGAAGAAAAAGTGATTACAGTAATTGCCATGATTGCGGCCGGTGCGTTATTGTCCCTGTATACAGCCCTGGGCTTGCCAGTCATAAGAGGACCGATTTATTACGCTTTATCCATGGCCCTGCTGGCAGCAATCGGGTTTATTACTATTGGCCTGGGCCACCGGGCGGTGGATTTGACCCCGAAAACCGGCGGCAGATGTTTTCCCAGCTTAGGGCTCTTAGGGGCCTTGCTGGTGGTGGGCAGCGTGCAGTTGTTTAACGGTATTGCCGTCACCGTGCTTCAATACCAATCAGTGGTTGAGTCCAGCAGTTACCCTTTCTTTTATGCCGGACAGTTTCTAGCAGCTATCACCGCCTATTTGTTACTGATTAAATGGAGACTTAAGATTATGGACGTAATATATATTTATTTGTTTGCCATTCTATCCGGCTTTGTGCTTACTGTGGGAGCCAAAAGCGTCGGCCTCGATGCCTTTGAGTTGGGAGCAGTCTTTCTCGGCTATGCTGAAATGGGCACCATTTTTGAATGGCTGATGGCTGCTTCTATCTGTAACAAGTACAAACAAACCTGGGTGCTGAGAGCGTTCTTGGTTGCATTCGCTGTTGGCAGCGGGGCGGTTACTGTGGCCGGTTCGTTTCTGGTTAAGCAAACGGCAACCCCATTTTACGTTTCAGTGGCTGCTGCCTCGTTGCTGCTGATTTCCGGCTTCCTTGTTTTCTTGCCAATTATTAACCGGGTGCAAAGTGAGCTTACAGTTGACACCGCCCAGGACAAAAAGCCGACTCTAGTTAGCGACCGGGTGCAACCAGGGCTGCCCGAAGTAAGAAGTACAGCCGTAAAGACCCCGGTTAATCTCTTGACTAGGCGCGAGCAGGAAATTGCCCAACTGTTGCTGGCAGGCTATTCTTCCCCTCAGATTGCAGCTATGCTGGAAATCAAGCTCAATACTGTCAAGGCCCATAACAAAAACATTTATGGCAAACTGGGTATAAACAGCCGGCCGGAACTGTTCATCAAATATGCTGATAGAATATAAGCGGCTAATACCAGGTGAAGAACTTATAACAGAAGTAAGGGGCATCGTGTCAGCGATGCCCCTTACTTCTTGTTGTCCACCGGCCGGTTATTTGATTCTTTTCTATGCCCGAAAAGAACGACGATAACAGGTGGGCGACGCCCCCATCTTTTTCCGGAAAGCGCTGGCAAAGTGGCTAGGATCGTTAAACCCAGAGAGAAAGCAGACTTCGGTGATAGGTAGATCGGTGAACCGGAGCAGGGAGCAGGCCTTTTCGATCTTGATGTCTCTTACAAACTGATACGGAGTCTTGCCTGTCTGAGCCCTAAACATCCTAATAAAATGATAAGAGCTTAGGTTAGCCACTTTGGCTACATCTTCAAGGCAGAATTCCAGGTTGAAATGCTCGCGCAAGAATTCTATGGCCCGCTTGATGTTTGGCTTCGCTGGGCAAGGGTGGTTACCGACCACAAGGGGCATATTGTTTCTGACGCTTCGCAGTAGCTCGACCAAAATCTGATTGCCCAGACAATCCAGCATAAAAGCTTGGCCGGCCTGATGGTCCAGGCTCTCTTTGGCAAACGACTCGACCAAGTGGTCTAGATGATGAGTCCACAGGTTATTCTCGCTGTAGAAACAGACTTCAGATTTGCCGTAAATCAAGGTGCAAATCTCATCGAAGTAGTCTTTGTCCACCATAATATCTAAGAAGTACAGACCGGGCTCTGCCCGGGCCAAGCCATGGGGCTGTTCCGGATTAAAAGGGAATAGATGTTGGTATTGAGCAGGTCGCTTCTGCATTTCTACTTTCAGTAGTGGTATAGTCTTGCCAAGGGGCAGGAAGAATTCATAATTACTGTGTGAAATAGCGCCGCTGGTGAAGTCAACACCATGTTGGCAGATATAAACCGATAATCTATCGGCCGTATAAATAGCAGTCTCCTGGTGTTGTTCCTCGTCGAAGGGAGCCGGTCCCTCACCCACACATTCTCGCAGCCGTTGATCCATCTGACTCCCCTCCTAACAAAAATGATGGATGACTCGGCTTATATGATTATATGAAAACTGTGTTCTTATAGCTTCTCTTTGTGACGAAGT
>DURJ01000003.1 GCA_012837285.1 Bacillota bacterium | reverse complement strand
GTGCAACGCTACGGCCCCAGTACAGGACTACCTACATCACCGGCTCAAGCAGACATAATGCAAGCTCGCTGGGGTACCCATGGTGACCATCCAGCTATAGCTTTGATGCCGGCTTCGGTTCGGGAAGCCTTTGACCTGACCGTGGAAGCGGTTAATCTGTCAGAAGAACTTAGAACACCAGTCATTGTCTTGTTGGATGAGGTCGTCGGTCATATGCGAGAACGCATAGAACTACCGGCGGCTGAGGAGGTAACAGTAGTTAACCGGGTCAAACCCACAGAAGATCCCGCGCATTTTCTGCCTTACAAACCCGGACCTAATCTTGTACCACCGATGCCGGCCTACGGTGAAGGTTATCGTTTCCATGTAACTGGGTTAGTCCATGATGAAACCGGTTTTCCTTCCGGAAAAGGCTCAGACGGCAATACCTTGATACGGAGGTTACTGGCAAAAGTCGAACAGCGTCAGCCAAAGATCGCCCGAGCCGAGTTGTTCCAAACCGAAGACGCTGATATAGTGATTGTAGCTGCAGGTTCTGTAGGGCGCTCGGCCCGTGCAGCCGTCAAAGAAGCTCGCGCCCAAGGGGTAAAACTAGGATTGCTACGGCCAATTACGGCTTGGCCATTTCCAACCGAAGCTATCGATGCTGTTGCTAAGACAGCAAAGTCAATTATTGTGGCAGAAATGAATATGGGCCAGATGATTCTGGAGGTAGAAAGAGTAGTAGCCGGGCGTGCAAAAGTATTTGGTCTGAACCGGATTGATGCCGAGCTTATTACTCCCAAGGATATTATTGTCCGCACCCAGGAGGTGACCGGAAGTGTCTGTTAAGGAATTAGTGGATCGTTATTGCCGTACCAATAAGCTACCACACATTTGGTGCCCAGGTTGTGGTAACGGTATTATTATGGGAGCAATTATCCGTGCTTTGGACAAGACGGGTTTTGACCAAGATAAGACTGTAATTGTCTCTGGCATAGGCTGCTCCTCACGAGCTCCCGGTTATATGAATTTTGACACCCTGCATACCACCCACGGACGAGCCCTGGCTTACGCCACCGGTATCAAGATGGCCAACCCGAAATTGAACGTTGTGGTGATAACCGGTGATGGAGACTGTTCAGCCATTGGTGGCAACCACTTGATCCATGCTGCTCGTCGCAATATCGGCTTGACTGTAGTAGTGTTTAACAACAGCATTTACGGCATGACTGGCGGACAGTTCTCTCCGCTCACACCTACGCACAGTTATGCCACCACTGCACCTTACGGGTCTATTGACCGCAACTTCGATCTCTGCCAGTTGGTGAAGGCGGCCGGGGGCACATACGTGGCCAGAGGCACCACTTACCATACGAGACAATTAGTGGATTTGGTTGCTGCCGGATTGAATCATGAGGGCTTTTCCTTCATAGAAGTAATTACCCAATGCCCCATGTACTACGGACGCAAGAATAAATTCCCTTCAGCAGTGGATATGCTCAAATGGCAACAAGAACATGCTGTGAATGTGAAGGCGGCTGCTAAGATGAGTGCCGAACAATTGTCCGGCAAATTCTTGATCGGTGAACTGCATCGCGAAGAGGCTCCTGAGTATACGGCAGTGTACGATACGGAGATCATTGCCAAAACCAGGGGGGTAGCAAAGTGAAAAAGCTGGAGCTGCGTTTAAGTGGATTTGGAGGCCAAGGACTAATTACAGCTGGAATTATTCTGGCCGAAGCGGCCATTTTAGACGGAATGAACGCTGTCCAGAGCCAGTCTTATGGTCCGGAAGCCAGAGGCGGTGCCAGTAAAGCAGAAGTAATTATTGCTGCTGAAGAAATTGATTATCCCAAGGTGGCAGAAGCGGATCTTTGTCTCTCTATGAGTCAACAAGCCAGTGATAAATATGCTGCTCAAACACGTCCAAACGGAGTCCTTATTCTCGATAGCGGCTACGTCAAAACACCGCCTCAGTTTTCCGGGAAGATCTACTCTGTTCCTATTACAGAAATAGCCACCACGAAAGTTGGCCGCAGTATCGTAGCTAACATAGTGGCACTGGGAGTAATTAACGGCATCACTGACATTGTTAGTAAGGAATCACTGGAAACGGCGGTCTTAGATCGGGTGCCGCCAAAAACCAAAGATCTTAACCAGAAAGCTCTGGAATTTGGCTATGAGGCGGCCCAAAACCTGGTTCAGGAGGGAAGGTGAAGCCAGACATGACCACAGACCTGAAACAGCTTCGCGCTGCCAAGGAAGCTTGGGAGGCTGGACCGGTGGCCAAGACCACAGCCCGCTTTCCCGAACGCAAGCAGGAGTTTGTAACTTTGTCCGGAACACCGGTAGAAAGACTTTATACTCCGCTTGATATTCCCGCTCTTGATTACGAACACGACTTAAGCTTTCCGGGACAGTATCCTTTTACCCGCGGCAATCAGCCCACCTTGTATCGTGGGCGTTTATGGACCATGCGCCAGTATGCCGGCTTCGGGACCGCTGAAGAATCTAACAAGCGTTACAAGTATCTCTTGGAACAAGGTCAAACAGGCCTTAGTGTAGCTTTCGATCTGCCGACACAAATAGGCTATGATTCCGATCACTCCCTAGCTCGGGGTGAAGTTGGTAAAGTAGGCGTGGCTATCGATTCCCTGGCTGACATGGAAACGTTGTTTGCTGATATCCCCTTGGACAAGGTTAGTACCTCCATGACAATCAATGCGCCGGCTTCCGTCTTGTTAGCCATGTACATTGTCTTAGCGGAGAAGCAAGGTGTTTCATCTAGCAAGCTAGCCGGTACCATTCAAAATGATATTCTGAAAGAATACGTAGCCCGTGGCACCTATATTTTTCCACCGAAGCCCAGCATGCGCCTGATCACGGATATTTTTGCCTATTGTTCCGACCACGTACCCAGGTGGAATACCATTTCCATCAGCGGTTATCACATTCGCGAAGCGGGCTGCACCGCCGTTCAAGAAGTCGCCTTTACCTTGGCTGACGGAATTGCTTATGTGGAAGCTGCTGTAGAGGCCGGACTAGACGTGGATGATTTCGCTCCTCGCTTATCATTCTTCTTTAATGCGCAAATGGACTTATTAGAAGAAGTAGCCAAGTTCCGTGCGGCACGGCGTCTTTGGGCCCGAATCATGAAGGAAAGGTTCGGTGCCAAGAATCCGCGCTCAATGATGCTCCGTTTCCACACTCAAACTGCCGGCTGCGCTCTTACTGCTCAACAACCCGACAATAATATCGTTCGTGTCACTTTGCAGGCGTTAGCTGCTGCCTTGGGCGGCACTCAGTCTCTCCATACCAACTCCCGGGACGAGGCCTTATCGCTACCCACGGAAGATTCGGTGACCATTGCTCTCCGCACGCAGCAGATTATCGCTCACGAAAGCGGTGTCGCCTCCACCGTTGATCCCCTGGCCGGTTCTTACTACGTGGAATCAATGACTAACAGGATTGAAGACGAGGCCTTGGATTATATTAAGAGGATTGATGAACTCGGCGGAGCAGTAGCTGCAATTGAACAAGGTTTTATCCAACGGGAAATTCAGGAAAGCGCTTACGCCTACCAAAAGTCGGTAGAATCCGGGGACCGGATTGTGGTGGGTGTTAACAAGTTCCAAGTAGAAGACGAAAAGCTCCCTGAGCTGCTTAAGGTAAAACCGGAAGTGGAAGCACAACAAAGAACTCAGCTGAAAGAACTACGGCAGCAGCGGGATAATGCGAGTGTGCAAGCAGCGCTGCAGCAATTGGGTGAAGCGGCTCAAACCGATGCTAACCTTATGCCGGCAATCATTGCCGCCGTGCGCACTTACGCGACTCTGGGAGAAATCTGCGACGTGCTTCGCCAAGTATTCGGCGAGTACGAACCCTCAGTGATCTTTTAGGAGGTGTAGCTGGTTATGGAACGCCCGATTAGGGTTTTGATTGCCAAGCCAGGGCTTGACGGGCACGACCGCGGTGCCAAGGTCTTGGCTCGAGCAATGCGCGATGCCGGCATGGAAGTGGTGTATACGGGACTGCGGCAAACCCCGGAACAAATCGTCGAAGCAGCCATCCAAGAAGATGTGGATGCTGTCGGGCTCTCTTGCTTATCCGGGGCACACAACCATCTGTTTCCGGAAGTAACGAGGCTTTTGAGAGAAAAGAACGCCGACGATATTCTAGTTGTCGGAGGCGGCATTATTCCGGAAGAAGATATCCCGACTCTTAAAGAAGCCGGAGTCAGTGAAATCTTTACCCCAGGCACCTCCACTTCTGTAGCCATCGAGTATATTAAGGAGCATGTACAGCGGTGACGTACGCTAACGATAAGATTTCTTGGGCTGAACGTATCCTCAGTGGCGATCGCCGGGCCTTGGCTCGAGTCATTAGCTTCCTAGAAAACCAGGAACAAACTGGGTTCCTCACTCTGGGACACTTGTATCGTCAAACCGGTCAGGCTCATATTATTGGCCTGACCGGCCCTCCGGGAGCCGGCAAAAGCAGCTTGGTCGACCGGATGATTCAGGAAATACGGACTCGAGGTCACAGCGTAGCTGTTGTGGCCGTGGATCCCACCAGCCCGTTCACTGGCGGTGCAATTTTGGGTGATCGGATCCGAATGCAACGCTGGGCCGGTGACCCCGGTGTATTTATCCGCAGCATGGGTACTCGAGGCAGCCTAGGCGGTCTAGCTCGGGCAGTCTACGCCGCCGTTCAGCTTCTGGACGCTGCCTCTTTTCCCTATATTCTAGTCGAGACTGTGGGGGTAGGCCAATCAGAAGTGGATATAGTACAAGTAGCCGATACTGTCGTAGTGATTTCGGTGCCTGGCTTAGGGGACGACGTGCAGGTAAGCAAGGCTGGCATCATGGAGATCGGTGACCTGTTTGTCGTCAACAAAGCCGATCTGCCCGGTAGCAGACGGGTGGTAATTGAACTAGAAAGTATGCTGGAGTTAGGCTCTCATGGCGACTGGAAGCCGCCGGTACTGACCACTGTGGCTACCACTGGTGAAGGCGTTTCCACCTTGGTTACGGCAATTCAAGATCATATGGTGTTTCTAAAGAAAGATAATCTTCTGGCCCAACGGAGGTTAGCCCGAGAGAAAGAAGCCGTACTTAGGCGACTGACAGAACGTATTCGCAAGGATATTACCGACCGCTGGGCCAGTGAACACGGCAGCCAAGCTTGGGAACATTTGGCGGCAAAAAGAGTGGATCCCTATACTCTGGAAGAGAGGTTGTATTCTAACTGGAAAGGAGTGAAACATAGATGATAAGTAAAATCGACCATGTAGGGATAGCAGTCTCTGATTTGGATAAAGCCAAAAAGTTCTACCAAGATGTGCTCGGAATCAAGGTCACTGCAACCGAAGAAGTGGAAGAGCAAAAGGTAATCACTGCCTTTCTCCCACTAGGGGATAGCGAAATCGAACTCTTGGCATCAACAGCTCCGGACGGACCTATTGCTCGTTTTATTGAAAAGCGAGGCGAAGGAATTCAACATATCGCGCTGCGAGTAGATAACATTGACGCGGCGTTGGAACGACTGAAAACGGCCGGAGTGCGGCTTATTGATGAGAAACCACGCCGCGGTGCCGGCGGAGCAAAGATCGCTTTCATTCATCCCAAAGCGACTGGGGGTGTACTACTGGAAATATGTGAACGAAACGAGTGAATTTGACACTGTGGTTATTTCCAGCGCCGACAGGCGCAGATAAGCAGCTTGCATCAGGAGGTGGCAGTCTTGACAAAGGATCTATTATCAGATCTCGCTGCCAGGCGGGCCAAAGTATTGGCCGGTGGTGGTGAGAAGCGCATTGCCAGGCAGCACAAAATGGGTAAACACACTGCTAGGGAACGCATACACAGACTCTTGGATGAAAACAGCTTTGTGGAACTTTATATGCATGTTAACCATCGTTGTAATGAGTTCGGCATGACTGACGTAGATACTCCCGGTGAAGGAGTAGTAACTGGTTACGGAACTGTTGGCGGCCGCTTAGTCTATATTTTCGCTCAGGATTTTACCGTCATGGGCGGATCTTTGGGCGAAATGCACGCCAAGAAAATCACCGACGTGATGGATTTGGCCCTCAAGACAGGAGCCCCGCTGATCGGCATCAATGACTCTGGTGGTGCCCGTATCCAAGAAGGGGTAGATTCACTTTCCGGCTACGGACAGATCTTCTATCGGAACACTATTGCCTCCGGCGTTATTCCCCAGATCTCAATTATTATGGGTCCCTGTGCCGGTGGGGCTGTATACTCGCCTGCTCTGACTGATTTTGTTTTTATGGCTCAAGGAGCGAATATGTTTATTACTGGTCCTCAGGTTATCAAAGCCGTAACCGGAGAAGAAGTGTCCCCAGAAGAGCTGGGCGGAGCTGCTACCCACAACCGCATTAGCGGTGTAGCCCATTACATGGCCGCCGACGAGGACGAATGTTTCCGGCAGGTACGTACATTACTGTCTTACCTTCCCAATAACAATCTGGAAGTTGCGGCACGCTCCGAAACACAAGATCCAGTAACGCGCGTAGACATGACCTTACGTGAAGTAGTCCCGCTTGAATCTAACAGAGCTTACGATATGCGCGACGTTATTACTCGGGTAGTGGATGACAGCCTATTCTTCGAGGCACAAGAGCATTATGCTACCAATATTATTACTGGTTTTGCCCGACTCAACGGCTACAGTATCGGTATTATTGCTAACCAGCCCCGAGTGTTGGCCGGCTGTCTAGATATCAACGCCTCAGACAAGGCCGCCCGCTTCATTCGGTTCTGTGATGCTTTCAACATCCCTATTGTTAATTTTGTCGATGTTCCTGGTTTTCTTCCCGGGACCAACCAAGAGTATGGTGGCATCATTCGTCATGGGGCCAAGATGCTGTATGCTTATTCTGAGGCTACAGTTCCTAAGATCACTCTTATTGTTCGCAAGTCTTACGGCGGGGCCTATTTGGCCATGTGCAGCCGGGATCTTGGTGCTGATCAGGTATTTGCCTGGCCGGGAGCAGAAATTGCCGTTATGGGACCGGAAGGTGCAGCCAATATCATTTTCCGCAAAGAAATATCCGAAGCCGACGATCCGGAAGGCATGCGGCAAGAAAAAATTGCTGACTACCGCGAACGCTTTGCCAATCCGTACATTGCCGCTGCTCGCGGTTACGTTGATGACGTTATTGATCCGGCCGAGACACGCCCACGCTTAGCCTGTGCCTTGGAAGTTCTATCTTCCAAACGCGAAAGCCGGCCGGCCAAAAAGCACGGTAACATACCCGTGTAAAAGGGTAGGTGTAAGAGGTGGAAGTTAAAATCAGTGCTGTGTCGTTAACCGTACTTTCCATGATTGTGGTGTTTATGGTTCTGTGGGGCCTAGCGTTAATAATCAACCTAATGAAGTGGTTCTCGGTTAGAAAACGTGAAGAGGTGAACCAGACTCCTGAAGCCCTAATGGACGTTGCCTCGGCTGCAGAGCCTACTGAAACTGGTGTGGCCCCGGAAATTGTAGCAGCCATAACCGCTGCCCTGGCCGCTTATTTGGATCAGGGCCCGGGTCAACTTATGGTCAGTGCCATCTACCGGTTGGCTCCCGGAGAGAATTGGGCTGCTGCCGGGCGCCTTGAAAATACTTCTTCCAGTTCACTTATAAGGAGGTCGCTCTAACATGAGAAAATTCGTAGTCACGGTAAACGGTGAGCAATATGAAGTTGTTGTGGAAGATACAAGCGAAGGAATCCAGGTAGCAGCTCCGGCAGCGGTTACTCCCAAGCCGGCTCCGGCCGCGGCAGCGGCGCCAACACCGGCGGCGAAGCCTGCTCCCAAACCTGCGCCTACACCTAAACCTGCAGCTGGAGCCGGCAGTGTGAATGCTCCAATGCCAGGTACAATCCTATCGGTAAAAGTTGCTGCCGGGCAAGCTGTTAGCAGAGGCGACGTCCTGCTAACCTTAGAGGCCATGAAAATGGAAAACGAAATTATTGCTCCCAGCGATGGTACAGTGGGCGAGGTATTTGTCAGTGTAGGTCAGTCAGTAAATACAGGTGATGTGCTTCTGAACTTGGCATGAATCGGACCGGGGGAGTGAAGAAATGAGTACAATTGAAAGTCTGGCCGCCCTGGCTCAGAGCACCGGCCTTAGTGCGTTGACTTGGGGTAACGTAGTCATGTTAATTGTCGGTTGTGTTCTGCTTTATCTAGCTATATTCAAGAAATTTGAACCGTTACTTCTAATGCCGATTGGATTTGGCTGTGTTCTGGCCAATTTGCCCCTTACCGGCCTTATGGATGAAGGCGGGTTGCTAAAATACTTGTATTTTGGGGTTGAACATGAGATTTTCCCGCCTCTTATCTTTATGGGTGTGGGGGCCATGACCGATTTTGGCCCGCTGCTAGCCAACCCAAGTACCATTTTATTGGGAGCTGCAGCTCAAATTGGTGTCTATATTGCTTTGATCGGTGCTGATTTATTGGGGTTTACTATTCGTGAATCCGCATCTATCGGCATCATCGGTGGGGCCGACGGCCCAACCGCCATTTATGTAACCATGAAGCTGGCTCCGAACTTGGTCGGACCTGTTGCTGTAGCTGCCTACTCCTACATGTCTTTAGTACCGTTGATTCAGCCGCCTATTATGAGAGCCTTAACAACCAAAGAAGAACGTCAGGTGGTTATGGAGCAGCTACGCGAGGTTTCACAAACAGAAAAGATTCTGTTCCCTATTATTTGCACGTTGCTGGTAACGTTGCTGTTACCGGCCATTGCTCCTCTGTTAGGCATGCTCATGCTGGGTAACCTGCTCCGCGAAAGCGGCGTTACCGAAAGATTGTCCAAAACGGCTCAAAACGAGCTCATCAACATTGTTACCATTTTTCTGGCAACCTCGGTTGGTGCTACCATGAGTGCTGAAAACTTCCTTAATCTCAAGACCATTTTACTGGTTGCTCTAGGCTTAGTTGCTTTTGCCGGTGGTACAGCCGGCGGCGTGCTCCTGGGTCGGCTTATGTACAAGCTTTCCGGTGGCAAAATCAATCCTCTTATCGGTTCCGCTGGTGTATCGGCCGTTCCCATGGCTGCCCGTGTATCTCAGGTAGTAGGTCAACAAGAACACCCAGGCAATTTCCTGCTTATGCATGCTATGGGGCCTAATGTGGCCGGTGTTATTGGCTCAGCAGTAGCAGCCGGTATAATGATAACTCTGTTACAGTAAAAGCCATCTGTCGTATAGCTTTCTCATTGCCTGCATAAAATTATTGTAGATTAGCCTTACCATATTGCAGGCGGTGACCCAATGGAGAACAACATTAGTTTAGCTGCGCGTGAACAGAGCCTTAATAACAAGATTAGTCAGCTTAACGCCCGGATTGAGAAACTGCGCTTGGGGCGGCGCATTCTCATGAACCTACTTGTTCTTCAACAAGCCCAATTGCATGAATACGAGTCAACTCTGGCGAGTCTAAGAAAACATAACGCAGAGCTTAAGAAGATGCTTTTTTACCAACAACAAGGGTCGTGAAACCCAAGCCCTAGTTTTGACCTTCATCCTTTAGGGGATGGAGGTCTTGTTTTTTGGCCACAACAAGCTCCTTGTAAACAAAAAGTGAAACCTAAAGGAGCGCATTTTTTTGTCTTAAGTGGGGCCTTACTATCTTGCATTACAGCCCCATCTATGCTTAAATAGACGTGTTCCTAAGAGTGAAAGGAGTGAAACTGGTGATTCCTGCACAAGAAGAGACCCCAATATTCCGCGCCCTGAAAGATTATGTAGAGGCCGGTGCAATACCGTTCCACGTGCCCGGCCATAAACAAGGGCGCGGTTTAGCAGACTTTACTCAGTTTGTGGGTCAAAACGTAATGAATATCGACTTAACTGCGGTGGAGGGACTGGACAATATCTGCAACCCCTTAGGTGTGATCAAAGAAGCAGAGGAGTTGGCCGCAGCGGCTTGGGGTGCTGACCACGCTCACTTTCTAGTTAACGGCACTACATCCGGAATTCAAGCCATGATCATGAGCATATGCGCTCCGGGAGACGAACTTATCTTACCCCGTAACGCCCACAAGTCAGCTACCGGGGGTATCATTCTCAGTGGGGCACGACCAGTTTACATCGAACCGGATGTGGATGACTACTTTGGCATCGCCATGGGGGTTAGTTTAGAAAAGGTAGCTTGCGCAATACAGCAGCATCCAAGAGCCAAAGCTGTCTTTATTATCAATCCCACTTACTACGGAGTTGCTTCACCTTTAGAAGATATCGTTCGCCTGGCCCATGCTCACGGCTTAGCTGTAATTGTGGACGAAGCCCATGGCGCTCATCTGGGCTTCCACCCGGATCTGCCCCAAAGCGGTGCCCAGGCAGGTGCCGACATGATAGCTACCAGTGTCCACAAGTTAGGGGGCTCTCTCACTCAAAGCTCTCTCCTCCTCGTTAACGAAGGTCTCATTGATTCTAACAGAGTAAAAGCGGTACTCAACCTGACCCAAACCACTAGCCCTTCCTATTTGCTTCTAGCCTCCTTGGATATGGCTCGTAAACAGTTAGCTACTTCTGGCTACGAAACCATAGGTCGCACCTTGCAACTGGCCCGCTGGGTGCGCCTGGAGTTAGCTAGCGTACCGGGTATTACTCTGTTAGACGAAACGGTATTGAATAATGAGGGCAGCATTGCCGTGGATCCGATTAAGATCTTGGTGAATACAAGAAAACTAGGCATGTCTGGGCATGAATTAGAAAGGCACCTGCGGATACGCTACCGTCTTCAGGCCGAGCTTTCCGACCTATATAATACCCTCTTCCTAGTCACTATCGGTGATAATGAGCAGACTGTACGAACTTTGGTGGATACACTAAAAGCCGTAAGTAAGAACCGGGGACAATGTAACATAGTAAAGTATCCTGCTTATCTGCCAGAGCTTCCTGAACTGGTCTTATCACCGGCAGAAGCCTTTCACAGTGAAACCAGGCTTGTCTCTATTGAGAACGCAGAAGGGGAAATTAGTGCTGAAATGGTAATGGCATACCCTCCTGGAATTCCTCTTATTTGCCCCGGCGAACGTTTTACCCGTGAAATAATTGATTACATCCGCATTCTCAAAACAGAGCAGTTGCATTTGCAGGGAACCGAAGATTTAACTGTTTCCAACATAAAAGTAGTTAAGAATCCAACTCAGATTGTGTGTTCGTCCAAGAGTTTTGCCCGGGTTGTCAGTTAACATGACTTTAGGCCAGCCAGCAACCGTGGCTTTGTACGCTGACTGGCTTTTTGCTATAATAGGGAAAGATTGAGGAAGGATGGGAAATATGACAGCGGGCAAATACTTACTTAAGGTATCTGGTTGCCAGATGAGCTTTCGTGATGCCGAAACTCTGGCCGGCCAGTTGCAGCAAGCGGGTTACACCCCCACTGACAACGAAGCTGAAGCTGATGTGATTGTTTTTCAGACCTGCTGTGTCCGTGAGACAGCGGAGCGCAAGATTTACGGTCAGATCAACCAGCTAAAAGCTCTTAAGATCGATAAACCTGATCTTATTATTGGCCTGACCGGTTGTCTAGCCCAAAAAGATCAGGAGAAAGTGTTTACACTGTGTCCACATGTTGATTTTGTTCTAGGTACTCAACAGCTAGGGAAACTCACAGAGCTTCTAGGTGATCTCTCTGTCAGTTACCGGCGTGCTATCCATGTGGGCGAGGACGGGGATCTAGAAAATCTTCCGCTGGCGCGTGCTGACGGCGTGCGCGCTTATGTGAACATCACCTACGGCTGTAACAACTTCTGTTCTTATTGTATTGTGCCCTACGTTCGTGGTCCTGAACGAAGCAGAGAGCCGGAGGCTATTATTTGTGAGGTTAAGAAAGCCTTGGACGCAGGCTATACAGAAATCATGTTGCTGGGACAAAACGTAAACGCTTACGGTCGAGACCTGGGAGGACCAACTGATTTTGTCAGCCTGTTGAAGATGCTTGACGTTCTCCCCGGATTAGAACGAATCCGCTATATGACCTCACATCCCCGCGATTTTACCAAGGACATGATCCTGGCTGTCAAGAACAGCCGCACTGTGTGTGAGCATTTTCATTTGCCCATCCAGTCGGGGAGTAACCGCATCCTCTCGTTAATGAACCGCGGCTACACCCGAGAACACTATTTCAGTCTGGTTGAGAGCATCCGGGATTTGATTCCGGAGGCGAGCATTACCACTGACTTAATCGTCGGCTTCCCAGGAGAAACAGACGAGGATTTAGCCGCCACCATTGATCTGGTGAAGAGAGTGCATTTTGACGCTGCCTACACCTTTATCTTTTCTCCAAGGGAGGGAACTAAAGCCGCCACCCTCACCGGTCAAGTCCCCGAAAAGGTGAAGAAGGAGCGGCTAAGTTATCTTAATACTACTCAAAACCAGATCAGCCGCAATCTGAACCAGGCTCTGGTGGGACGAGACATGGAAATACTGGTTGAAGGGCCGAGCAAAAACAATCCCAACATGCTGTCCGGCCGCACGCGCACAAATAAGTTGGTTCACTTTAGCGGATCAGAACAGTTGATGGGTGAGCTCGTGACTGTGACTATTAAGCGCGCCTATACGTGGACATTGCACGGGAACATGAAGTCTGTGGGCGGGACCGGGTCAAGGTGAGATAGAGGAAAGAGGGGGAGGGGATCTAATGGCACATTTAACACCCATGATGCAGCAATACTGGGACATAAAACACAATTATCCTGACGCTATCCTCTTTTTCCGCTTAGGTGATTTCTACGAAATGTTTTTTGATGACGCTGAAACAGCAGCCCAAGTACTGGGTCTTACTCTAACAGGGCGTGACGCTGGTGGCGGTAAGCGGGCCCCCATGTGCGGCATTCCATACCATGCTGCCGATAGCTACATTGCCCGTTTAGTCACCAGTGGCTATAAGGTAGCCATCTGCGAGCAGGTAGAGGATCCAAAACTAGCCCAGGGTCTGGTGGAAAGACGGGTGGTACGCACCATAACTGCCGGTACCTTCCTAGATAGCGACACCCTAGAGGAAAAATGCAATAATTTCCTGGTTGCTCTAGCTGCTGACAAGCATGCTTTTGGCTTTGCCGTGTTAGATGCAGGTACAGGTGAACTTAGAGTGACTGAAATTCCGACGGAAGAAACCCAGCTGCTGCTGGACGAGCTAGTCCGCCTGCGACCGGCAGAGGGACTCCTAGCTCCGGAATTGGAACAGAATCAGGCCTTAAGGGGCCGCATTGCCGCTGTCTGCCCATTTCCCTTAGGTACAATAGCACCTGACAAGTGGCATTCCGACCAAACTGAGGCAGCACTGAGAGACCTCTGGGGCACCAATTATCGTGAGCGCTTCACTTGCACAGAACTCGGTATCGGACTTACAGCCGCCGGTGCCGCTTTGATTTATCTTGAGGAAACGCAGCAGACGATCCCTGTCCACGTAACGGAGCTTGTTCCTTATAGTGTCAGTTCCTATATGCTTATGGACACCTTTACCCGCAGGAATCTAGAACTGACTCGCAGCTTGCATGACAATAAGGTGCAAGGATCCCTATTGGGAATCATGGACCTTACGGTTACCGCCATGGGCGGGCGGTTACTGCGCCAATGGCTGGAACAGCCCTTACGATCAGTCTCAGCTATCAACCGCCGCTTGGAGGCCGTAGCCGAGCTATTGGCTAAAGATGCTCGTCGGGCCCAAGCCAGAAAGCTTTTGCGCCAAGTCCCGGACCTGGAACGCTTATTGGGCAAAGTTGCCTATGGTACAGCTACCCCAAAGGACTTAGGCTCTTTGCGTTCAGCCTGTGACTTGCTCCCCAACCTTGAACAACTTGTCTTAGATATGCCGGCCACTCAGCGCCTGTGTTCCCACTTGGATCCACTGATTAGTCTGGCTACCATACTGCACCGAACGTTGGTGGATGATCCGCCGGTGTCGGCCCGGGAGGGCGGCATAATACGACCCGGTTATGATACCAAGATCGATCGCTTAAGAGAACTTACCCAGGGAGGCCGCCAGTGGGTAGCAGACCTGGAAGGCCGTGAACGAGAGCGTACCGGCATTAAGTCGCTAAAGGTAGGTTACAACAGAGTATTTGGTTATTACATAGAAGTTACTAAGGCCAATTTAGATAGCGTTCCGCCGAATTATATTCGCCGGCAAACCTTGGTGGGCTCGGAACGCTTTATTACTCCGGAATTAAAAGAACGTGAAGGGGAAATTCTTGGCGCTCAGGAACGCCTCACCCAGCTGGAATACGAGGCTTTTCAACAATTACGCCACCGAGTTGCTGCTGAGGCGGCTGCTATTCGAACTACTGCCAACGCCATTGCCTGTGTGGACGTTCTCGCCGCGTATGCCGAAGTGGCAAGTCGGAATAATTATGTACAGCCCACAGTAGACGAAAGCAATATCATCCAGCTGGAGAGCAGTCGCCATCCGGTAGTAGAGAGCCTGCGCCCTAATAGCCCGTTTGTGCCCAACGATGTCTATTTAGACAGTAACAACCATCGCTTTATCCTCCTAACTGGACCTAACATGGCCGGAAAATCCACTTTTATTCGGCAGGTGGCTCTAAACATCCTCTTAGCTCAAATAGGTAGTTTTGTCCCGGCCTCCAAGGCGCACATAGGTGTGGTGGATCGGATTTTTACCCGTGTAGGCGCCTCTGATGATTTGACTGCAGGGGATAGTACCTTTATGGTGGAAATGCGCGAATGCGAAGTGATACTCCGTGAAGCTACAGAGCACAGTCTGGTTGTTTTGGATGAGGTGGGCCGCGGTACCAGTACTTTGGACGGTCTTAGTTTGGCCCAGGCCATTGCCGAGCATCTGGCAACGCAGGTGGGCTGCAAGACTCTCTTCTCCACCCACTACCACGAGCTTACAACCCTAGCCAAAGAGCTCGGCTGTGTTAAGAACTACAATATGGCCGTGATAGAGCAACAACAGGAGTTACTCTTTTTGCACAAAGTCATTCCTGGTGGCAGTGACCGCAGTTATGGAATCCAAGTAGCGCGCTTAGCCGGCTTGCCGGAAGCCGTCTTGGGCAGGGCGGCCCGGATCTTAGCCTCCCTCACCCTCCAACACGAAACCACTGAGCCTGAAACAATTTTGGCCCCAGCCTGGAAAAGATTATTGCGTGACTTCCTCGAGCTCAATTTAACTAAAATTCCACCGCTTGAATTACAGCTTCGCGTGGCAGCTTTACAGGAACAACTGCGACAAGAGGTGGAGCAACTTGCGTAAGATTGAAGTGCTTTCAAACCAGGTAGTTCAGCAAATAGCGGCTGGAGAAGTGGTCCAGCGGCCAGCCTCGGTAGTAAAAGAACTAATAGAGAATTCTCTTGATGCCGACGCCAGACGTATTGAGCTGGAATTGGAAGACGCCGGTTGTAAACTGATAGCAGTGCGGGATGACGGCATCGGCATGAGCGCCGATAATGCCGTACTGGCACTTGAACGCCACGCCACGTCTAAAATTAGCTCCGCCAGTGACTTGTTAGCTATCAGAACCCTGGGCTTTCGAGGCGAGGCCTTACCAAGTATTGCCGCTGTCTCTCAGTTTGAGCTAATCACTGCCACCAAAGACGCACTAGCAGGTGTACGTGTCATCACCGACGGCGGTTCACAACTGGAAGTCAGCCCATGTCAGGCCGTGGCTGGTACTTGGATATCAGTACGCAACTTGTTTTTCAATACTCCAGCCCGATTCAAGTTCTTAAAAAGTAAACGTACCGAGCTTAGACATATTACGGAAGTGGTAACCAGGATGGCTTTGGTGAGACCGGACGTGTCCTTTCGAGCTTTTAACCAAGGACGGGAACTAATAACTACTTCTGGATCGGGAGAACGTAAGGAAGTGGTAGAGCTCATCCTAGGAAAAGGGACTTTTATTCCGTGGCTGGAGATTGACACAGTAACCCCCGTGGGCAGCCTGTCGGGATATGTAGCTCCGCCGGAATTAGCCCGCCGAAGTAGAAATCACCAAATAATAATCATCAACGGGCGCTGGGTAAAAAGCCCTCTGCTTCTTTCAGCTGTGGAAACAGCATTCGAGCCACAATTAGTGCGAAACTGCCATCCAGTATTTTGTCTGGAGCTGGAAGTTGAGCCTGAACTGGTGGACATAAATGTTCATCCGGCTAAACTGGAGGTTCGCCTGAGCAAGGAAAGAGAAATATGGCAGTTTGTTCACCGAGCAGTAAAAACGGTTCTGCAACCGCGGTTAACATTTGATTTTCCCCCAAGCACCCAAATGTCTGGACAGGCTGACAATTCAGCAAAATGCTTCGAACAGCAACTGAAAGAACCCGACCCTTCGTATATTACTGTAACAGCTGAAGACCTGCAGCCGTCCGCCAAAATACTGCCTTCGCAGGTATTATCTACAGTGCAATCGAGACAGTCATTATCCGACCCTATATGGCCCCAGCTCACGTTTATTGGACAAGTTCTGCAAACATACCTGGTGCTAGAAGGCCCGAACGGCATCTATTTGTTGGATCAGCATGCCGCCCACGAGCGTGTTCTTTATGAGCAAATCGGGGAAACTTGGAACCAAAGCGCCATTTCACTTCAACATTTACTCGTACCTTACACTTTCGACGTTACGGAAACAGAGTTGGCCTTATGGAAACAAAGAAAGGAGCTGTGGCAAGAGACGGGTATTGTTCTAGAGCGGTTTGGCCCCCGTACCCTGGCTTTACGCAGTATACCACAGATAATGTCGTCGGAGGCAGCTATTACTCTAACACAGGAACTCTTAAATGAAGAATCAGATCCCCGAGACCAGTTAACCTGGGAACAACAACGTCAGCGCCTGCAGGTGACCTTGGCGTGCCATGCTGCGATCCGAGCCGGACAATCCGTAACGGTCGAAGACGCCAATCTCCTGCTGACTCAACTCAGTCATTGCCAACACCCCTATAATTGTCCTCACGGGCGCCCAACATTGGTTTGGTTGAGCAGAGACGAACTGGACCGCCGCTTCTGGCGTCGGGTAACGTAGGGAGGAGCAATATGGATCCTTTGCTGGTAATCTTAGGTCCTACTGCTGTGGGTAAGACCAATATAGCTATCAAAGTTGCCCACCAATTGAATGGGGAAATTATTTCTGCCGACTCCATGCAAGTGTATCGGCACTTGAATATAGGGACTGC
>DURJ01000002.1 GCA_012837285.1 Bacillota bacterium | reverse complement strand
ATAGCCTGGCTCATGAAGCGACTGCTACCGTAAGCCAGAATATTAAGGGCCACACCGCTCACCACATGCTCCACGCGAAAGGTGACTGTAGCCAAGGCATGTATAAGCGCCAACACTAGGCCCGCCACCGCCGCCAGCAAGAAGCCGCTGACCGGGCCCAGAAAGTAAGCCCCCAGCGCACCCCAAAACGATCCGACCACCATCATCCCTTCCAGCCCGATGTTGACCACACCGCTTCGCTCCGAAAACACCGCCCCCAGCGATACCAACAAAATAGGAACACCCATTCTAAAGCTCGATGCCAACAGTTCGGTCAGAAACACCCTTGGCCACCTCCTTTTGAGCCAGACGCTTCAAGTAATCCTCAATGACCTTGTTGATGATCACAATGGACAGGATCATAAGGGCCTGAAGAATAACCACTGTATCCATGGGTACATTGAGGAAAGTCTGGACTCCTTCCGCGCCCCGGTTCAAGAAACCAAATAAGATGGCGGAAAAAATAATGCCGAAAGGGTTGTTGCGGGCAATTAAAGCTACAGCAATACCGTCAAAACCATAACTGCGCGGAAAATCCAAATCCATATAGCCGGAAAAACCCAGCAAGTTAGACAGCCCCACCAGCCCGGCAATAGCCCCGCTCAGCAAGAATCCTTTCAGATAAACCCTTTCCGGCGCAATACCGGCCGCCCGGGCCGCCTCGGCGTTGTGCCCCACTGCCCTAAGCTCGAACCCAAAGGGCGTTCCCAAAAGCAAATAATAGACTCCGCCGGCCAGCAAACAGGCCAACGGGAAAAACCAGTTAAGATACACATGTTTCGGTAGTGTAAGGCCAAACAGCGCTAGGAAACCGTGCAACCGAGGCATAAGAGCCGTCGGTAAAAGTTTCGGCATTCGCATCAGCGGACTGCCCAGTCCCATAACTAATTTCTGTGTTCGGTCCAAAAACAAGTCCGCAATAAAGTAGTGGATCAGAGAATACGAAATATAGTTAAACATAATGGTGCTGATCACTTCATGAACGCCGCGCTTGACTTTTAGATAAATAGGCAGGAAGGACCAGATCAGACCTCCGGCAATCCCGGCCGCGATAGTGAGCGGCAGATGAATCGCCTGGGGCAGCCCTTTAACGGCAAACCCCACCAGAGCTGCCGTAAAGGCGCCCATAAGATACTGCCCTTCCACCCCGATATTAAAGAGTCCCATATGAAAACCGATGGACACTGCTAACCCGGAAAAGATTAAGGGCGTAGCATTGTGCAGAATAATAGCGATACTGTCCAGACGGCGAAAACTAAAGCTGAACATGGTGGCAAACACTGCCAGCGGGCTCTTCCCGATCGCCAAGATTACCAAAGAACTCAGAAACGCTGCCAACAGTATGGCCACCACCGGTGCCGCCACTCTTATGATCCTTATCTGCCAGTCTTTGCTCATGCTGCCCCACCTGCCTTCTTCTTACCGCCCAGCATATAGACCCCCAGCTCCTCCGCCGTTACTTCTTCCGGCCTAAACTCAGCCACAATCCGGCCGTTGTAGATCACACCCACCCGGTCGGCAATGGAGAGCACTTCATCCAAGTCGGCGGAGATAAATAGAATAGCGCAGCCGCTCTGGCGTTTAGCCAGTAGCTGACGGTGCACAAACTCCGCCGCCCCAATATCCAGACCCCTGGTGGGTTGAGCCGCCACAATCATTTGCGGCTCCTGGGCCAACTCGCGGGCCAAAATCACCTTTTGTTGATTGCCGCCGGACAGGCTCTCTGCTTTTTGCTGGATCGAGCTCAGAGCAATACTGTACTCCTCCACTTTTTGCCGGCTGAACTGCTGCGCCGCCGTAACCTCAAGCCGCGGCCGGCGATAAAACTGCCGCCGCTGCAAGCCCAGGATCATGTTCTCCCAGACCTTCATCGGCAGCACTAATCCTTGGCGGTGCCGGTCCTCGGAAATATAGGCCACCCCGAGAGCCCGTACGGCAGCTACATCCAGGCCCTTGGTATCCTGGCCGGAAATCAGGATCTGTCCGGCTGTAGGTTGGCGCAGGCCAATCACGGCTTCAGCTAGCTCTTTTTGTCCGTTGCCTTCAATTCCGGCGATACCATAGATTTCCCCGGCGCGAACCTCAAGCGACAAATCGGACAACGCCGCCCGATCCCCGGTCTCTTGCAAAGTCAGCCCTACCAGCGACAAAACCGCCGCCCCGAAAGTCCCTTCTTCTTTGTCAATGCTTTGAACCACCGGCCTCCCCACCATCATTTGGGCCAGATCATCCTGGCTGACCGAATCGGCGGCCGCCGTCCCCACCAATTTTCCTTTTCTAAGCACCGTGACCCGGTCAGCAATCTCCAGTACTTCATCTAGCTTATGGCTGATAAAAATAATCGTCTTGCCGTCATCCTTGAGCCGGCGAAGATTATTAAAGAGCTCTTTAACCTCTTGGGGTGCCAACACAGCTGTAGGCTCATCCAAAACCAAAATATCGGCCCCGCGATAGAGGACTTTTAGAATTTCCACCCGCTGAGCTTGTCCCACCGAAATCTCACCCACCGGGGCCTCCAGCTCCAGAGCAAAATTATACAACTGGCACAGATCCGTAACCTCCCGGCGCGCGGCTAAAGTATCTAGCATGACCCCGTGTTTGCGCTCCGCTCCCAGCACAATGTTCTCCAGCACGGTAAAGCGCGGAATTAACATAAAGTGCTGGTGAACCATGCCGATCTTGAGCTCAATAGCCCGAGCCGGCGAACTGATCACCTGCTCTTGCCCGAAGATAAAGATCTGGCCGGCATCCGGCTGATAGAGCCCGGCCAAAATCTTCATGAGGGTGCTTTTGCCGGCTCCGTTTTCGCCTACAATAGCGTGAATTTCACCTTTAGTCACTTGAAGATCAATACTGTCATTAGCCAACACACCAGGGAATCTCTTCGTAATCCCGGTTAATTTTACCGCCGTGGCCACCATTTTCCCTCCTAAAAAAGCGGGGCGGCGTGTGCCACCCCACTGCTTTACGGTCGCTATTTCGGCAGTGTTTGCAAGAACTTCTCGTATTCGGCTTTGTCGATGGGTACTTTAATTTCGCCTTTGACTACTTTAGCTTTGAGTTCCTTCAGTTGCGGCTCGATATCACTGAGTAGATCTTTATTGTACTGGTTAACAGCATAAGCTACCCCGTCGTCCGCTAACCCAAAGACTCGGTACCCACCTTTGTAGTTGCCTTCCACAAAGTCTTTGATCGTATCATAGGTAGCCACATCCAAGCGTTTGAGCATACTGGTGAGAATGTAGGGCCGCTGCTCGTCAGTAGCAGTAAGTGACTGGTCAGAGTCTACGCCGATAACGAACTTCTTCTCGTTGGTGCCAGCTTCAATAACACCTGTTCCAGAAGCGCCGGAGGCATGATAGACCACGTCGGCGCCGGCCTTGTATTGCTTCAAGGCCAGTTCTTTGCCCTTCACCGGATCCTTAAAAGCGTCGCCGGTGGTGCCGATATAGTCAGAATAGGTTTCGATTTTGGGATTCACATACTTGGCTCCGGCCAAATAGCCAACTTCAAACCGCTCAATGAGCGCTCCTTTCATACCGCCCACGAAGCCGACCTTATCGGTCTCGGACTTCAAAGCTGCAGCTGCGCCCACCAAGAAACTGCCTTCGTGCTCTTTGAACAGGAGGCAGACAATGTTGGAGTCTTCGTCTAAGTCATCGATGGCACCGTCAATAAGAACGAACTTGGTATCGGGAAACTCTTTCGACAGCTTATCCACATGCTCCGTAAACATGAAGCCCACAGCCACAATCATGTCATAGCCGCTTTCGGCCAGAAGGCGCATAAGCTGCTCTCTGTCTTCGCCCCCGCCCGACGGCTCCTTAGCCGCATCTTCCGGTTTGCCCTCGATCTTGTCCGAGAAGTCGTTAAAAGCCTTCTCAAAACCGGCATAAGTACCGTCGTTGAACGACAAATCGCCCCGGCCACCCACGTCAAATACCAAACCGACCTTGATCTTGTCCTCTCCGGGCTCTTCAGCTTCACTGGGAGCCGGCTTGGGCCCACACCCAGCCACGGTCAAAACTACCGCTAGCACCAACGTCAGAGCTAGAATCTTTTTACTCTTGAACACAAGCTTTTCCCCCTCTTCCCTTGCTCACGAACCCAGGTGAATCTATGTTTTTTGTCGCTGCATCCCCCCAGCAAAGTAGATCTTTATAGCAACTAGCCCTGTCTTACTAAACAAATGCTGGGAACTATCTCACAACCTAATTATACCAGAGGCCTGTCCGAAAGAAAAGGCGATTAATTAGCCCCAGAACTTCTGGATGGTTTCCATCTTTGGAGCCGGTGTGGCTAAGCTAACCAGGAGAAAAGCGGCCAAACTAATGCCCAGGGTGGGCACTATGGGGTGCAAACCCAACGGACGCGGCATCTTAGCCGTAAACCAGATAAAAGACAAAACCCCGGCCAGTTGAGCCGCTATGGCCCCTTGTACATTGGCCCGCTTCCAATAAAGGCCTCCTACCAGGGGGAAGAAAAACGCTGCCTGCAAACCGCCGAAAGCAAAAAGGTTTATCCACACAATCATGCTTGGGGGTTTAATAGCTAGGGCCAAGATCACCAGGCTAAGAACAATATTGCAACCCTGACTGAGTCTCTTGATGCCACTTTCTGGTGCAGTTGGATTGATGTAGTTCAAATATACGTCTTTAACAATAGTCCCGGCGATGTATATTAATTGTGAGTCTACTGTCGACATGATGGCTGCCAGGGGTGCCGCCAGGACAAAGGCCGCCACTACCGGATGTAGAACTTGAAGAGCCAACGTGGGAATAGTCATATCGCTGTTTGCCACCACGGGCACTATGGCCCGTGCTAACACTCCCACCAAGTGCATACCTAGCATCAGCATTCCCACAACCACAGTGCCAATGACAATTGCCTGGTGCATAGCTTTGGAATTCTTAAACGTCATAGCTCGTACTGCGTTCTGCGGTAAACCCAGAATACCGATACAAACCAGTATCCAGAACGACGAAATCCAAGGTACGCTGATAAAATTGTCTACCCCAAAGGGTGTAATGAGATCGGGATTGATTTGGGCCACTTTAGTCATTATGGCCGGCAGGCCACCACCAGCCACAATAGTAGTCACAAGGAGCACAACCGTGCCGATAAACATCATGGTCCCATTGATAGCGTCGTTGAGTGCAACTGCCACAAAACCGCCGAGGGTTACATAGACCATCACCACAGCAGTAAAAAGGATCAGGCACAGCAAATAGCTATAGCCGGTCACTGACTGAAATAGGCGAGCCCCACCTAAGAACTGAGCGGCTACAGCTGCAATTAGAAAAGCAACAATGAATACCGCCGAAGATATGGTCACAAATTTGTTTTTGTCATAGCGTTCGCGCAGAATGTCAATAACAGTGACTGCATTAATCTTGCGGCCGATAATGGCAAACCTTTTGCCTAGCACCCCCAAAGTAACATACATAGAAGGCAATTGAATAACAGCCAGCAGTACCCAGCCCAGCCCTTGATTATAGGCGGTACCTGGCCCGCCCAAGAAACTACTGGCACTGGTATAGGTAGCTACCAAAGTCATAGCCAATACAAAACCGCTTAAGCTGCGTCCTCCGAGAAAGTAGTCGGCCAAAAACCCGCCTTTAACAGTCTGTCTAGCTCTGGAAGCATACACCCCTACGCCGACTAGTACACTCAAATAAACAATAATGAGAACCACCAAGACTGCTTGAGGTTGCATTATTTCTGTTCGCCTCCTTTCTTGGTTTCGGCACTGTCCAAAGGAATGTCTTTAAAGAAGAAGCGAACAGCTAGATAGGAAGCCAAGCTAAAGACAACATAGCCCAGAACACAACTGTAAAAAAACCACGCCGGCAATCCCAAAACATAACTATACTGCTCTACTGGCCGGGAGCCAAGGCCGTAAGCAAAACCAAACCACCATAAAATGTTAGCAATTAGCAAGACTACCATTACTATTGTCTCTTTGCTGCATTGGGCAAAGCGCGGGTCTTCTTTAAAATCACCTGTGGTCAATTAGGTACCCTCCATTCTTGAAGTATTATTCGGTAGCCAATCTTCTTCATTTCATACCGCCCCGCTGTTTGTAACATTGTATCCCACCTACGCTCCTGTTACAATGTGTATTCCGGTCAAAATCATGCGCAAGTCAAAAGGCCGCGAGCGTGAATGCTTGCGGCCCTGGTAGCTCGATCACTTCTTTAATACCTTCATTATACGGCTGCCGCCTCTAATGTGTTTTGGAGTAGCATGGCAATGGTAAGCGGTCCCACGCCGCCGGGTACCGGGGTGATATAGCCGGCTACTTCTTTGGCCGCTTCAAAATCTACATCGCCCACTAACCCTTCTGGTAAGCGGTTAATACCCACGTCTACCACCGTTGCCCCGGGCTTGATCATGTCGGCAGTGACCATGTGCGGCCGGCCTACGGCGGCCACTAACACATCCGCCCGGCGGGTAATATCGTTCAGCCCTACCGTTCTGCTATGGCAGACCGTTACCGTGGCATGCTGAGCCAACAGTAGATGGGCTATGGGCTTGCCCACGATGTTGCTCCGCCCTATTACCACCGCCTGTTTCCCTTTCAAAGGAATATTGTATACCGCCAGCAGATGCATAATGCCGCGCGGGGTACAGGGGACAAAAGTCTTCAAACCGGCCATGAGTTTCCCTGCGTTGAAGGGATGAAAACCATCCACGTCTTTGGCCGGGTCGATGGCCTGAAGAACCACGTCGGCGTCAATCTGCGGCGGTAAGGGCAATTGTACCAGAATACCGTGGACCGCCGGGGCAGCATTTAGCTGCTTAATCAGCTCTAGCAGCCGGTCCTGTTCAGTTGCGGCGGGCAAACGGTGCAGGAAGGAATTCATCCCCACTGCTTGGCACGCCTTTTCTTTGCTCCGTACGTAAACCTGGGAAGCAGGATCCTCCCCCACCAGCACTACCGCCAGCCCCGGGGTAACGCCGCGACCTTTAAGCCGCTCAATTTCGGCCCCGATACTGGCCCGGACATCGGCCGCCACTTTTTTCCCGTCTAGAATTTGGGCCGTCATCTTATCTCCTCCCTTAAAACAATCCCGTAATCCGGCCCTGGGCGTCGATATCCATACTCAAGGCGGCCGGCCTCTTGGGCAAACCGGGCATTGTCATGATCTGGCCGGTAACAGCCACTAAGAACCCAGCGCCTGCCGAGAGGCGGACTTCCCGCACGATAATGGTAAAATCTCTGGGTCGGCCGACCAATGTTGGATCATCAGTTAAGGAATACTGGGTTTTAGCTATACAAATCAGCAAGTCATCGTAACCCTGACCATGAATAGCCTTCAGATCCCGCTCAGCTTCGGCTGTGTACTCTACTTTGGCCGCACCGTAAACTTTGGTGGCAATGGCAGCAATCTTCTCTTTCGGTGATTGGGCCCGATCATACATAAAGGTAAAGTTCGACGGCCGCTCGGCTGCTGCCATCACTTCCTGGGCCAGTTCGATACCGCCGGCACCGCCTTGGGCCCACACATCTGTCAAGGCAAAAGGAACGCCAAACCGACGGCAAAGCTCGCTCAGCTTCTCGATCTCAGCTTTGGTATCGGTGGGGAAGCGGTTGATAGCCACCACCGCTGGCAAACCAAAGCCTCGGATGTTTTCCACTTGTTTTTCTAAGTTGGCAAAACCCGTTTCTAAAGCCGGTACATTCTCTTTCTTGAGCTCGGTCTTAGCTACACCGCCATGGGCCTTTAAGGCGCGAATACTGGCCACGATTACCACTGCGTTGGGCTTAAGGCCAGCTACCCTACATTTGATATCCAAGAACTTCTCGGCCCCTAAATCAGCACCGAAACCGGCTTCTGTTACCATGTAGTCGGCCAGTTTCAGCCCCAGACGAGTGGCCTGAATACTATTGCAACCGTGAGCAATATTGGCAAAGGGGCCGCCGTGCACAAACGCCGGTACTTGTCCCAGAGTCTGAACCAGATTTGGCTTTAGTGCATCTTTAAGTAAGATGGTCATGGCACCTTGGGCGTTAAGATCCCTTACTGTCACCGGTTTAGCGTCATAGGTATAGCCGATAACGATGCGGGCCAGCCGTTCTTTGAGCTCGGTTAAGCTATCAGCCAGGCACAAACTAGCCATAACTTCCGACGCCACTGATATGTCGAAGCTGTCTTCTCGAGGCACCCCATGGGGCCGGCCGCCCAGTCCGACAACCACCTTTCTCAGCGCTCGCTCGTTCATGTCCATGACTCGCTTCCAAGTAATGCGTCGAGGATCAATACCCAGTTCGTTACCCTGTTGTAAGTGGTTGTCTATAATGGCCGACAGCAGATTATGAGCGGTGGTAACTGCATGAATGTCGCCGGTGAAGTGTAAGTTGATATCTTCCATCGGTACTACTTGCGCATATCCACCCCCGGCGGCACCGCCCTTAAGACCAAAACTGGGACCAAGCGAAGGCTCTCTGAGCGCTACCATTATCTTCTTACCCAGTTGGCTCAAAGCATCGGCTAAGCCAACTGAAACAGTGGTCTTTCCTTCTCCAGCAGGGGTCGGGTTGATAGCCGTGACCAGAACCAGTTTTCCGTCCGGTTGATCCTTAACCCGCTCCCAAACCGCTGGGCTTATCTTAGCCTTATAGCGCCCATACAACTCCAGATCTTCCTCCCCGAGACCGAGGGAGGATGCCACCTCCGTAATGGGCCTCAGTTTTGCCCCTTGGGCAATCTCAATGTCCGACAGCATGTTTGCAAACACCTCTCTCGTAGTTCTCCGACACTAGTAACTCTAGCATCATTCGGCATATAGTCTTTACATTCGCTACTGGTAGTCAAAATACCTTGTAGATCCTCACATTTGAATTCGTTGTTAGTTATCTCGTTTCCTCTGCATTCTTCTGCCCTGGGCGTTCAATTTCTTGTCTTATCGGCTAAGAGCTCGCCATCCAATGTCCCGGCGGAAATGGCACCCTTCGAACTTGATCTGCTCCACCGCCTGATAGGCTCGCTGTTGGGCCACACCAAGGTCCGCTCCCAAAGCGGTAACAGCCAACACCCGGCCGCCGGCTGTGACTACCTTACCCCCGGCAACAGCCGTTCCGGCATGAAAAACATAGATGCCCTGCAGTTTCGCCGCTTCTTCTAAACCTGAAATTGGGCCTCCGGTTTCATATGGGCCCGGATAACCCGCCGATGCCAACACCACTGTGAGAGCCGCTTCCGGACGCCAACTAAGCTGTACTTTATCCAGCTGACCCTGTAGGGCCGCTTCGATCACACCGACCAGATCCGTACAAAGACGCGGTATCACCGCCTGGGCTTCAGGATCACCAAAGCGAGCGTTAAATTCCAATACCTTTGGCCCGTCTGCCGTGAGCATGAGTCCGGCATACAATATTCCGCTAAAGGGGTGGCCCTCGGCGGCCATGGCTTGGACGGTGGGTTTTAGAATCGTCTTTTCCACTTCCGCAGCCAGGGCCGACGTTAAGGCTGGCACCGGCGAATAGGCACCCATCCCGCCGGTGTTCGGCCCCTTATCTCCATCGAAAATGCGCTTATGATCCTGTGAAGACGCCAGGGGTAGAACATGCTCCCCGTCACAAAAAGCCAGAACTGTTACTTCTTCCCCCTGGAGAAATTCCTCCACCACCAACCGATTGCCGGCAGCGCCAAAGACACCGGCCTCCAATATATCTTCCACCGCTTTCATGGCCTCGTCTTGGTTCTGGGCTATCACCACACCTTTTCCGGCCGCCAGTCCATCGGCCTTAAGTACCACCGGCAGCTCTTTTTGCCGTACGTAGTCTTTAGCCTTGTCCGGTTCCGTAAACACAGCATAGGCTGCAGTGGGAATGTTATACTTTTGCATCAGGTTCTTACTGAAAACCTTGCTCCCCTCGATAGCTGCCGCTTCGCGCGTAGGGCCAAACGCCTTCAGCCCTCGGGCTGTGAAAGCATCTACCAACCCGGCGGTAAGCGGTGCCTCCGGCCCTACCACTGTAAGATCAATCCTTTGCTCTTCGGCCCAATTGGCTAGCCCTTCTATATCTGTAGCTACAATGGGCACATTCTCTGCTACCTGACGTGTACCGGCATTACCCGGCGCTACAAATGCCCGCTTCACCCGTGGGCTCTGCGCCAGTTTCCAGGCCAGCGTATGTTCGCGCCCGCCACCGCCCACTATCAGAATTTTCACAGCGTAACACCCTCCTCGTATCAACTAGCCTGTTCCCACGCCAACTAGGTCCACTCTAGTGCCTAAAATGCCTCATCCCGGTAAACACCATGGCTATACCGGCTTCGTCTGCCGCTCGGATAGAATCTTCGTCGCGCACCGATCCGCCTGGCTGAATAATAGCTGTAACGCCGGCCTCAGCCGCTCTCGCCACTGAATCGGGCATGGGGAAAAAGGCATCGGAGGCCATGACAGCGCCCTGGGCTTTCGGCCCCGCTTGACGAGCCGAAATATCCACTGCTCCCACACGGTTCATCTGGCCCGCTCCCACTCCGATGATTTGCTCGTCCTTAGCCAAGACAATAGCGTTGGATTTTACATACTTAACCACTTTCCAGGCAAACTTCAGATCCTTCATTTCTTTAGCCGTCGGGGTCCGTTTGGTGACCACTTTCAAATCGTCTGGAGCGTAATCTTGTTGGTCTAGTTCTTGTGCCAACAGACCGCCGCGAACCTTTTTCAGATCCCGCTCGCGACCTTGGCCGCCCGGTACGGCCTGTAGCACAATGCGGTTTTTCTTTGTTTTAAGAAGGTCCAAGGCCTCGGGCGCGTAGTCAGGAGCAATGACCACTTCTAAGAAAATCTTGTTGAGTTCTGCCACCACCTCGGCTGTTACCGTCTGGTTAAAAGCCACAATCCCACCGAAAATAGATACCGGGTCACCATCGTATGCTTTTTGCCAAGCAGTTAAAAGATCAGCGGCCACCCCTACACCACAAGGATTGCTATGTTTGACCCCGACGGCACAAGGAGCCGTAAACTGTTGTACCAGTTCCCAAGCACCGTTAGCATCGTTAATATTGTTAAAGGATAGATCCTTGCCGTGCAGTTTCTTGGCCCCGGGGATCCCGCAACTTTTGCCCGGCTCCACATACAGCGCTGCTTTTTGATGAGGATTCTCGCCGTAGCGAAGATCCAGGGCCTTAATGTAAGCCAAATGCAGGTTGTCCGGAAAAGCCTGTTCTTGTTTTCCTAAGTAGCCGGCAATTACAGTGTCATACTGAGCGGTATGGGCAAAAGCTTCCGCCGCCAGCCCATAAGCCGTCTCAGCGCTAATACCGCCTTCGGCCTTAAGTTCGGCCAATATGTCACCATAGCGGTCCGGATTAACCACCACTGCTACACCTTGATGGTTCTTGGCTGCAGCTCGGATCAGCGTCGGTCCACCGATATCGATGTTTTCCACCGCCTCGGCCAGCGTTACATCGGGCCGGGAAATGGTAGCGGCAAAGGGATACAGGTTAACCACCACCAGGTCTATGGGAGCAAGGCCCAGTTCCTGTAACTTGGCCATATGTTCCGGCACGTCGCGTCGGGCCAGTATCCCAGCATGAATCGCCGGATGTAAGGTCTTGACCCGACCGTCCAAGATTTCGGGAAAGCCGGTAATCTCTTCTACCCGCCGCACCGGTAGTCTGGCCTCGGCCAACGCCTTGGCTGTTCCTCCTGAAGATATGATCTCGACCCCAGCTTGAACCAACCCTTGGGCCAACTCAATTAGCCCGCTCTTGTCCGATACCGACAACAAAGCCCTGTTAATTTTGATCAATGTTATCTTCTCCTTTAGCCAAAATCCGTACTTTGCGGCCACAAACCTTTATCCTGCCGGCGGCCAGCAACCGAATGGCTTCGGGATAAAGGCGATGTTCTTCGGTCAGAATGCGCGCCGCCAGAGTTTCTTCGGTATCGTTTGGCAGTACCGGGACTGCTGCTTGTAATATTATCGGCCCGGTATCCATGTCCTCATCCACAAGATGAACAGTGCAACCGGTGACACGTACCCCATAGTCCAGCGCCTGCTGCTGGGCGTTAATGCCCTTAAACGACGGTAGCAGGGCCGGATGGATATTGAGGATTCGATGAGGAAACGCTTCAATAACCACTGGGTCGAGCAGCAGCATAAAGCCGGCCAAGGCCACTAGGTCCGTCTGCCAATCTTGTAGCTGCTTAACTAACGCTTCCCCATAGGAGCGCCGATCGGGGTAGTCTTTAAGCCGAAGCACCGCTGTGGGAATGCCACAGGATCGGGCTCGATCAAGAGCTTGGGCTGTTGGATTGTTGCTGAGCACACCGACAATGTCTACCGGTAGAGTACCGTGCTCCCAGGCATCGATGATGGCCTGAAGGTTCGTGCCGCGCCCGGAAGCTAACACTGCTAAGCCCGATTTCATGAGAAAATGCTCCCTCCTATCTCTACCGCCGGATCACCGGCTGTCACCCTGCCTACGGTATAGACTTTTTCTCCTGTACCGGCCAGGATCTCGGTCGCCCGAGCGGCATCAGCAGCAGCAACAATAACCACGAACCCAACTCCTAAGTTAAACGTGCGCGCCATCTCCGCCTCTGCCACCTGACCCTGTTCACGAATAAGGTTAAATATAGGTGGTACTGGCCAACTGCCGGCCTTAATCACCGCTTTGGTCCCTGCCGGCAGCACTCGGACCACATTTTCCACTAACCCGCCGCCGGTGATATGAGCCATGCCCTTCACAGAAACCTGCGGTAATAAACCAAGAATAGATGGTACATAGATCCGGGTGGGCTCCAGCAGCTCTTCCCCCAACGAGTGTCTGAAGTCATCTGCAGAACAAGCCAGATTCAACTGGGATTCTTCTAACAGCACCTTGCGCACCAGTGAAAACCCATTGCTGTGCAGTCCGTTGGAACCGAGTCCTAAGATAACATCTCCGGGAACCACGGTGCGGCCATCGATGATGCTGTCTTTTTCCACTACGCCGACAGCAAACCCGGCCAGATCGTATTCGCCCGCTGGATAAAACCCCGGCATCTCCGCCGTCTCTCCACCGAGCAGCGCACAGCCGGCTTGCCGGCAACCTTCGGCCACACCGCGTACTACCTGCTCCACTTGTTCCGGCATTAAGCGCCCTACCGCTAGGTAATCCAGGAAAAACAGAGGTTCGGCCCCTAGAACTAAGATGTCGTTTACACACATAGCCACACAATCTATGCCGACCGTGTCGTGCTTATCTACAGCAAAGGCAACTTTTAGCTTGGTACCCACACCGTCACAACCTGACACTAGCACCGGCCGGCGGTATTTTCCCTCGGCCAAGGCAAACAAGCCGGCAAAGCCGCCGATACCGGACAGTACCTCCGGCCTCATGGTCCCCTGTACCAAGGGTTTGATTCGTCGTACGGCTTCGTTGCCGGCATTGATGTCTACACCGGCCTTGGCATAGCTCCAGCTTTCTGTCGGCATCCTGTTATTCCTCCTCTTCCTTGTCCGGTCGACCGGCGGGGTAATGACCGCTGAAACAGGCCATGCAATAAGGATCATCCGGAAGTCCGATAGCGTTTTTTAGCCCCTCTGTACTGAGGAAACCCAACGAGTCAGCACCGATGTTAGTCCGAATAGCCTCAATCGTCAACTGCGCGGCCACCAACTCTTGGCGGTAAGGGGTGTCAATACCGTAGTAACAGGGGCTGATTACCGGTGGCGAGGCTACTCGTACATGCACGTTCTTCACCCCGGCCTTCTTCAGCATTCGGACCAACCGCCCACAGGTGGTTCCGCGGACAATGGAATCGTCTACCATTACCACACTCTTTCCGGCCAATACCTCCTGCAAAGGACTGAGCTTTAGCTGCACAGCAAATTCCCGGTCCTTCTGGCTCGGTTTTATGAACGTCCGCCCCACATAGCGGTTCTTGATCAACCCTGCATCCAGGGGAATTCCGGCTGCCTCCGCATAACCCAAAGCTGCCGATGTGCCCGAGTCGGGTACAGAAATAACCATATCGGCCTTGGCCGGGTGTTCAGAGGCCAAAATCCGGCCGGCCCGCCGGCGGGCGCCATGAACACCGATCCCTTCGATCAGACTGTCGGGGCGGGCAAAATAGATATACTCAAAGGTGCAGACCGCTTTTTCACCGGGAGCAAAACGCTGGGACGAAATACCGTCCGGTCCTATGGTCACCAATTCACCCGGCTCTACCGGTCGGATAAACTGGGCACCAACGGTATCGAAGGCACACGTTTCTGAGGCCAAGACATAACCGCCGTCGAACCGGCCCAAAGACAGCGGGCGAATGCCGTGCGGGTCGCGAATACCCATAATACGATCGGGAGTTAGCACCACCAAGGCATAAGCACCGTTTAGTTTTCTGAGGGTAGATATAAGGGCCGAGGTTAAGTCCGGATCTTCCGCTTGAGCAACGAGACTGGCGATAACTTCGATATCACTGTCGGTACGAAACAGATAGCCACGACGACTGAGTTCAGCTCTTAGGGCATCGGCATTGGTAATTTCTCCGTTATGGGCCAAAGCCAAGGAACCCCGGCGGGACATTACCGCCAGAGGTTCAGCATTTTCCACGTTACTTTGGGTATCGGTATTGCCGTACAACACATGGCCGATAGCTAACTTGCCATGGAGACGTTGCTGCCGTTCGGGAGTGAACACTTCGGCCACCAAGCCTCGGTCTTTCTCCAATACAATGGTTCGACCGTCCGTGATAGCTATACCGGCACTTTCTTGCCCGCGATGCTGCAGAGCAAACAGCCCCATGTAAGTTAACCGCCCCACGTCTTCGCCCGGAGCATAAATACCGAACACGCCGCACTTTTCCCTAACTTTAAGTGGCGGCATTAAAATGTCCCCTCCCAAGCCTGCTGCAGTTTTGTTAACGGCAGCGAGATAACATCGTCCACTGTAAAGTGATCGCCACCGGTTTTACCCAAAACAGTATAGGGTACGCCAAAGTCAGCGGTGAGGTTCTCCAGGGCCGTAAGTTTATCCGGTGCTACTGACACCACAACCCTGGATTGAGTCTCACCGAAGTAGGCACTGTCTCGGCGCAAGCTGCCAAGGTCTACCTTGACTGTGGCACCTAGGGGACCGTTTTTCCCAGTCAGGCAGCTTTCGGCTATAGCTACCACCAGCCCGCCGTCGGAAACATCGTGGGCCGAAGCCAACAGTCCCCGGGCTATAGCCTGGCGGCATAAGCTCTGAATCCGAAGTTCGCGGTCCAAATCCAGGTGCGGCGGACGTCCCGTTTCCAGATTGTGCAGCGCATACAGATACTCGCTGCCACCTAGTTCATCCTCTGTACTGCCCAGCAGCACAATTAGATCCCCGGCCGCTCGAAATCCCTGCCGCGCGTGTTTGGACACATCCGGCAGCAAGCCCACCATACCGACTATAGGGGTGGGGAAAATGGCCTGGCCTTCGATCTCGTTGTATAGGCTCACATTTCCGCCTACCACTGGAATCTCCAGCGCCCGGCAAGCGGCTGCCATGCCCTCAATGGCCTTTTGTAGCTGCCAATATACCTCCGGCTTTTCCGGGTTGCCAAAGTTGAGGCCATCGGTCAATCCCAAGGGTTCGGCTCCGGTAACAGCCAAGTTACGGGCTGCTTCGGCTACAGCGATCATACCGCCGGTGTAGGGATCTAGGTACGTATATCGTCCGTTGCCATCCACGGTTATGGCCAAGCCCTTGTTCGTTCCTTCCACTTGAAGCACCGCAGCATCCGAACCCGGTCCCACTACTGTGTTGCCCTGGGCCTCAATATCGAACTTTTCCCAGATATATTTACGGCTACAGATATTCCCTGACGACATCAGCTTAAGCAAAGCTTCGTTGTAGTCAGCGGGCTCCGGCAGAGTGCTCCAATCGAAAGACTGTTCCTCCTTGAGATAACCGGGCATCTGACCTTGGCGTACGTACGTGGGCACTTCTTCGGTGAGATATTTTGTCGGCACTTCGGCGGCAATCTCCCCGTCATGGTAGACTCTAAGGAGGCCATCGTCTGTTACTTGTCCAATATAGACCGATTCGATATCCCAGCGGGTGAAAATTTGCCGCACTTCTTCTTCGTAACCCTGCTCAACTACCAGCAGCATGCGTTCTTGCGATTCCGACAGCATCATTTCGTACGGGGTAAGGCCTTCTTCTTTGACCGGAACCAATGAAAGATCCATCTCCATGCCCGTGCCGGCCCGTGACGCCATCTCGGCACTGGAAGAAGTAAGGCCGGCTGCACCCAGATCCTGCATACCCACCACGTGCCCGGCAGCCAGTGCTTCCAGACAAGCCTCGATGAGGCGTTTTTCCAGCTCCGGGTTACCGGCCGGAATAGCCTCTCGCCGTTCCTCCAACTTTTCGTCCAACTCCCCGGAAGCAAAAGTGGCCCCATGAACACCGTCGCGCCCTGTTTTGCCACCGGCCAGGAGCACCTTGTTACCTACGCCGGCTGCTAACCCTTTAGCCGGATCACCGGTTAAAAGTCCCACCACCATGGCGTTTACCAGTGGGTTACCCTGGTAGGAAGGGCTAAAATACACTTCCCCGGCTACTGTAGGCACGCCCAGGGTATTACCATAGCCGGCAATGCCGTCCACCACCCCATCAAATATCCAGCGGGTGTGATTATCGTTAAGCTCGCCAAAGCGCAAAGAATTAATAGACGCTATCGGACGGGCACCCATAGCAAACACGTCACGCACAATGCCGCCCACGCCGGTGGCCGCTCCTTCATACGGTTCCACTGCCGACGGGTGATTGTGGCTCTCGATCTTAAATACCGCTGCTTGTCCGTCGCCAATATCCACTACTCCGGCATTTTCGCCCGGCCCCTGAAGGACATATTTACCCTCGGTGGGAAATAGTTTGAGCAGCGGACGTGAATTCTTATAGCCGCAGTGTTCGGACCACATGACAGCAAAGATTCCGGTCTCGGTCTCATTGGGCTCCCGCCCCATGAGCTTTACGATCTTTGAATATTCTTCGTCGGAAAGCCCCATGCTTTTGTAATCCACCATCAGAAAAACCCCCTTTTTTTCATGGTTGATCCGGTTACAGGTTATCCTTACGCTCCGCGGCGCCCCCCAGAACGACGGAGCTTGGCTCGCTCGGGGGCTTCGGGCAACTCGCTTCGCTCCCTGTACACCCTGTAAGGTGGGAAACAGCCGCTCCGCCCTGTCCTCACTGGTCTGCGCTCTTTTGATCGAGGGCTTAGCCCCGCTTTCAGGATGGCCATACAACCAGACAACTACACGACACCTAGCCCCTTCACTTACTCACTGACCTTATCCTGCTTTGTGGACTTCACAAAAGCGAGCAAAAGACCGGTAAGCAAATGAACAGCATTATGGTGGGAAACATTTGACCTAAGATCACAATTCCCGCAATACTTCCTGCTCCCCCACCTCTACCTGGGCTGCCAGTTCCTGGCGATACGCCTGTAACCGCTGAGCCAGGCTTTGGCTGGAGAGAGCCAAAATAGCCACTGCCAGCAGGGCCGCGTTCTTACCATTGTTGATACCAACAGAAGCTACGGGAATGCCTCCCGGCATCTGGGCTATGGACAGCAGGGCATCCAGCCCGCCCAAAGTCCCTCCTGCCGCCGGCACCCCAATAACAGGAAGTACGGTATCCGCCGCCAGTACTCCCGGCAGATGGGCCGCCAAACCGGCAACAGCAATAAGTACCTTTATCCCCCGTCCGGCTGCTTCCTTAGCGTACAAAGAAGCCTTTTGGGGTGTACGGTGGGCCGAAGCCACCACCAGCTCAAACGACACCTCAAAAGAAGTCAAGACTTTTGTAATTTCCTGACCTAAAGCACCATCGGACGCACTGCCTAAAACGATGCCCACTTGAGGCTCTTTGTCCATGAATATTCCTCCCTCACCTAGTCTCTCCTACCATAGGTTACAACATCACAGTTTCAGCACTACCCATAAAATAAAACAGCCAGCCGGGTGGTTTCTTTTGCTGAGTGAAACCTCCCCGCCTGGGCTTTTCCCCCTTCGGTGTAGCGCTACAGCGCCTGTGCCACTTGGTCCAGACCGTATGTGCGCGGAACCCTAGGCACACTTTCCCTCACGCATATTTAGGTTACGCCGGCTCTACACAGCCGCCGATTCCGCACTGCCTGAGGTATCCCTATTTTGCTATTTCATTCCATGTCCATGATAGCAAGGCTACCTGCCTTTGTCAATACAAAAAGCGAACATTATCACCGTTTTCCGTAATAACGTTCGCCTAGTCATAGCCAATGTTAAAGTATCCTCTTACCACTTGGCTGCTGTTGCTGTTCACTACGCGGGTAAACTAAGTCCTTTTCATGGTGGCTATACCTGAATCACCGTCCAAAGGTACTACAGACAGCCAATGTCTTACCTAGGGGGCGAAGGATTCTCAAGACGGTACTGATTTGTGGGTCAGTATTCCCACCTCAGGGGAGCTTTTTTATTCCCACTCAATAGTGGCCGGTGGCTTGGAAGTAATATCATACACCACCCGGTTAACATGAGGCACTTCACTAGTTAGGCGCTGCGCTATTTTATCCAGCACTTCGTACGGCAGCTCGGCCCACTGGGCTGTCATGGCATCGGTGCTCTCTACCGCCCGAATACCGACGGTATAAGCATAGGTGCGTGCACCGTGGGTTACACCCACGCTTTTGATATCAGGCAATACGGCAAAAACTTGCCACAGTTTTCGGTACAACCCAGCCGCTTTGATCTCCTCGATAACAATGGCATCGGCTGCCCGTAAAATAGCCAGTTTTTCCGCTGTCACTTCCCCTAATACGCGGACTGCTAAACCAGGACCGGGGAAAGGATGACGCCAGACCATCTCTGCCGGCAACCCCAGCTCCTCGCCCAGCCGGCGCACCTCGTCCTTGAACAAAAAGCGCAAAGGTTCGATTAGCTTAAGATCCATCTTTTCCGGCAGCCCACCCACATTGTGGTGGGACTTCACCCTTACAGCCGAACCGCTGCCGCTTTCGATCACATCGGGATAAACCGTTCCCTGGACCAAAAAATCTACTTGGCCCAGGCGCTCCGCTTCTTGTTCGAACACGCGAATGAATTCTTCCCCGATTATTTTGCGCTTTTTCTCCGGGTCGGAGACCTGGGCCAGCCGGGTTAGAAAACGCTGACGCGCATCCACGTAAATCAGTTTGAACCCGCGCTGCCGAAAAGTAGACATTACCTGTTCCGGCTCGTCTTGACGCATCAATCCATGATCGACAAAAATACTGGTAAGCTGATCGCCTACTGCCCGGTGGACCAAAGTGGCAGCCACCGACGAATCGACCCCACCACTTAAACCGCATATTACCTGCCCCGTCCCCACCTGGGTGCGAATCGCGGCCATGGCTTCTTCGGCAAAGGTTCCCATGTTCCACTGGCCGCTTAGACGACAAATATCAAACAGGAACGCGCGCAGCAGCAGCACACCTTTGGCCGTAGCGGCCACCTGAGGCTGAAACCCCACTCCGTACAAGTGCCGCTCAAGATCCGCCATCACAGCCACCGGTAGAGCGGCGGTGTGGGCCAACACCGAAAAGCCCGGCGGCGGTGCTACCACTCGCGCCCCGGAGCGAAACCAACCCCGTTCCTCCCGTTCCCAGCCGGTCAGGACCCCTTCTGGGCGGTCCACTGTCAACTGCTGGCACCGGTCCTCACCTACCGGTTGTTCAAAAACTGTCCCGCCTAAAACTTGGGCCATGAGTTGATGCCCGTACCCAATACAAAGCACCGGGATACCCAGCTCAAATATATCCCGGTCTATGGTCGGCGCGCCAGGAGCCAAAACCGAAGTCGGCCCACCGCTAAATATTATCCCTTTAGGCTTACGGGCCTGCACACTAGCCATCGTTACAGTAGGCGGTACCAGCTCAGCATACACTTTCAGCTCCCGCACCCGTTGAGCCAATAGCTGCGCTTCATTGCCGCCAAAATCTATGATCAAAACTAGCTCCCGCTGAACCATGACGCACCTTCCCTTCTAGTACCAAGCTGTTCCCCTGGGCTCCGGCCTCGGCACAACCTACGCCTCCACCGCTGGCCTTTTTCCTTACAGAGGCAATTCCGTAGGTGCCGACGGCAGCCCCATGGGTGCCGGCAGCAGCTCTTCGGCAGCCTGTTCCTCGGCCGGCGGTCCCACTTGATGAATCTCCGGTTGCGGCTGGTAAGTATCCCGCGATAACACTTCGTGCAACACAATATTACCATTGCGCCGGATGGTACGGGTAACCGAAACCTTGTAGCCCGGTTTACCTTCCTCTTCGATGGTATCGGTCCCTGGCGGTAAATTGGGATCCTCTTCATAAACGATCGGGAACGGTATTTCCTGTTCCACGGTGGTTTGAATGTATACTTGTTCGCCCCGGGCTGTGCCTAGAATTGCCATGAACAACTGATTACCGCTGACACGGCTGCAGATCATCACCGGTTCCGGCCTGGTATTCTTGAACTTAAAGTCGATGCCTCCGTAAGATACGGTGGCATCGCGGCCCAAGCCGATATAGGCGCTGGGTAACGAATGGTTCCGGCGTTCAACCGGTTTCAGCCCCGACAGCAAGACCGCATTGTACAGAGTACTAGACACCTGACAAATACCACCGCCGACACCGGGAACCAGCTCATCGTTAATAATTATCGGCGCTTCACGATAGCCTTGTTCAGCTTCCCGCGGACCTACCACGGCATTAAAAGAAAACACTTCGCCTGGCTCTATTAAATAGCCATTTAAAGCATCCGCCCCTAATTTTAGGTTATAGCTTCTGTCCGTGGCTGCTGCATTAAAGCGCGTGCTAAAGATCCCGATCACATCGTTGATACCCCGTCGTCTAAGCTCGGCCACGGTTCGGGGAATCACCTGTTGGACCGGCAATCTAAGCGTACCCTCACCGGCCTTCACCGCTGCCACAATCTGCTCCTTAGCCCCGGCTATTTCCAGCGAACGGCCGATCTGCTCCGGTACGGCCACCGGTTCGTTACCGCTTCCCAAGACGAAATACGCATCCTGAGCCGGCTCATTGACTTGCTCAGCCAGTTGAGCCAAAAATCCCGCCAACTGTTCCTGGTCCATTCGAAGCTCCAGCTTGAGGTTGTATCCTTCCTGTTTGATCCGGTACCGCTCTTGTAGCTGCTCCCACAGGCTCCCGCTGTGACCGACAGCCAGAGCTACATTTATTGTCTCCTCCAAATCAGCTTCAATTCCGATATCCTGAGCCTGAACCTTCACCATCTTATCCACCAAGCCTAATTCCAGCTGCTTCTCGTCGATTCTCTTTGCCTGCGACCCTAAAACCGCCTGTGCTTCGGCTGCGTTCAAGCCGCCGACATCTGTGCCCTCAATGGACACCCCTGGCACAATCCGGTCTGCTGCCAACAAGGTCCTAATCCCAACAGCAGTCCCTGTGCTGGCTAAGAACAAGGCTACTAGCATGATAGCTGCGAGCAAATGTTTTCTCGGCACTGGCCTCACCGTCTCAATCAAATAACCACCCCCGCCGGTGGAGTTAAGGTTTATTATAATAATAATACAAAATAAGTTACAGACCAATTAACAACAGGTAAATCTACACTTGATATGTACACTGCTCTTGAGCCAGCTCGGCAGCCGGAAATTCCTCCCGAGCCTCGGCCAACACCGCGCCCGGATCCTCCAGGGGAGACAAGTGGGTAAGCAACAGCCGTTTTACCCGAGCCCGGTTGGCGATCAGTCCCGCCTGCCGGGCGGATAAATGGTTTCTTCCCCCCTGCTTGAGACGGACGTCGGTGTACGTAGCCTCGCACAAGAACAGATCCGCTTCTTGAGCCAACTCAACTAAGCCCTCACAGTCCTCACTATCGGCCGAGTAGGCTACCGTTTTAGTGCCGGCGCTAAGACGCCAGCCAAAAGTAGGTATGCTATGCTGGACAGCAACCGGTATAGCTTTAAAAGCTCCAACCTCTATGGGCTGCCCCGGTAGTGGCCCTTGCAGATAAAGTAGGTCTCGGTACAACAGTTGCTCGAACTGATCCTTAGGTTCAGGCGGTACCCAAACAGGCAGCGGTTCAGCGCGCCGACCATAAATATGGGCCACTTCCAGAGCGTAACGGAGCACAAATACATCGCTGGTATGGTCGCTGTGTAAGTGGGATAAGATCAGCCCTGATAACGACTCCGGTGCCACATGGCCGGCCAAGCGGCTTAGTACACCGGCACCGCAATCAAGTAACAGATGTATGCCGGAAGCTTTGATCAAATACCCTGAACAGGCTCCGCCCGCCGCTGGAAAGGGGCCATAGCGGCCCAGAACAGTAACTTGCATTTTGTTGTTCCCCTCTAGGCGTCATAGTATAATAGTAACAAATATCAGGAGCGATGGGAATAGGAGGTTTTAGCTTGTCCCGGCGTCGGTGCCGCAAGTGTCAATCTACGCTGACAAAGAGCCTTCCCGCCGTTATCCGGCGGGAAATCTATTTCTAGACAGTTAGTCGCTGCGCCGAGGCCCCCAGATCCCGCAGTTTTTGCTCCAGATTTTCATAACCCCGGTCGATATGCTCCAAGCCGATAACCTCGCTCCTGCCTTCGGCTGCCAGCGCTCCGATCACCAAGGCCATACCACCGCGCAAATCGGTGGCCTCTACCGGTGCCCCGGTAAGCCCGACCGGCCCGGTGATGATGGCCGTATCTCGCTCCACTTGAATGTCCGCCCCCATCCGCCTGAGTTCATCTACATACTTAAAGCGGCCGTCGAAGATTGTCTCCCGTACTGTGCTCACCCCATCGGCCTGAGTAAGCAAAACGCTGAACGGGGCCTGCAAATCAGTGGGAAAACCGGGATATTGCTGGGTGGCGATATTGAGCGGTGTCAGCCTGTCCCCGCGTGAAACCCGGATAGCCGTTGTGCTTTCTTCCACCTTAACGCCGATGGCTTCCAAGCTGGCCAGCACTGAGCGCAGGTGTTCACCCATGGCATTTTCAACCACTACCTCACCGCCGGTCATGGCGCCCAAAATAAGGTAGGATCCCACTTCAATCCGGTCGGGAATGATCTCGTGCTCGGTGCCGTGCAAGCGATCTACGCCTTCGATCCGAATTACGTCCATACCGGCGCCGCGGATTCTGGCTCCCATAGCGCTGAGCAGATTCGCCAGGTCCACCACTTCCGGCTCTCGGGCTGCGTTTTCCAGCACCGTGGTCCCATCGGCCAACACCGCTGCCAACATGGTGTTAATGGTAGCACCCACGCTGGCCCGGCTGACGTAATATTTGGCCCCGGTGAGATGCTTGCTTTGGGCCTTCATATATCCATGCTCTAAGGTCACCTGCGCTCCCAGCGCTTCGAACCCCTTAATATGATAATCCACTGGCCGCGAGCCAATAGAGCAACCTCCCGGCAACGGAACCACTGCCTCGCCCAAGCGACCCAACAAAACACCCGCTACATAAAAAGAGGCGCGCATTTTGCGTACCAATTCGTACGGCGCCTGGGCTTCCTTCAATCCGGCTCCGTTTACCCGCAGCCGCCCCGGCCCATCCCAGCGAACCTTAACTCCTAAAGAGGACAAAATCGCACAAATGGTCTCCACATCGGTACCGTGGGGTACATTTTCCAACAGGGATTCTTCTTCCGCCAGCGCTGCGGCTACAATAACCGGTAAGGCACTGTTCTTGGCCCCGCTGGCAGTAATCACGCCGCTTAACACCCGGCCGCCTTCAATCACTAGTTTGTCCACCCTGCGGCCTCCCTTCCAGCTCTAAATACCCGCGTACGATCTCCTCTAGCAGATCGTCCCGTTCCACACTGCGAATCAGCTCCCGAGCCCGACCGAAGTTGGTAATATAAGTGGGATCGCCCGATAGCAAGTATCCCACCAGCTGATCCACCGGGTCGTAGCCCCGCTCCTGCAAAGCAGCACTGACTGAATTCAGCACCGTCCGGGCCGGGTTAGCCTGTTCCGAGGCTGGAAAGAGGCGCGTCTCTTGAATATTAGCTCCAGCTGACAACCACTATCCCTCCCGTTCCACCAGTCGCCGTAATTTACCCTTGGCTTCCACCGTACCTACCACATGCAATAAATCCCCGGCCTTAAATACCATTTCCGATGAAGGCGAATAATACTCCTGGCCCTGGCGTTCGATGGCCACCACTGTAGCTCCCGTCTCGGTTCGAATACGGCTGGAAGCTAGAGTGTGTCCTACCAACCAGGAGTTCTCTCCAATTTCCACCTTCTCCAGGTACTGTAAGTTGTTCAACATCCCCCATAGGTAGCTAACCATTTGTCGGCTGGTGGTTTCGATTTCTCGATCCAGCTTACGCTTATCTTCGAATAGCTGGCGCAACTTGCCCTGCATATCAGCTAAGGCTTGCTGGCCTCTAAACTGATGAAAATATGATTCCGCCGCCTTCTTGGACTTAATAATTACCCCCATACCGGGAGCCGTCTCCACCACCCCGGCATCTTGGAGCAGGGCCACAGCCCGGCGTATAGTCTCTGGCGAAACCTTGTACCGACCGGCCAGAGTCGACCGCCCAAATATTTTGTCCCCCACTTTATACTCGTCGCGCAAAATCCGGGAGGCGATGTCCAGTGCAATCTGCTCGTAACGAGACAAGACGCCCAGACTCTTGTGCTGTGCCAACCTTAGTCCTCCTTACGAAAATTGTCTTTATCCAGCAGTTCAACACACAACTGCTGCAAAAACCACTCTACATCGCTAACCACACCTACCGCCTGAACACTGCCCCGATCCACTAATTTGGTCACCACTGCCGGGTTAATATCCACACAGACCAGATGTACCTCAGCGGGCAGTAGGTTGCCCACGGCAATAGCATGAAGCATGGTGCCCAGCATCAATACCAACTCGGTTCCCGGGATCAGGGCCCGCATGGCATCCTGGGCCACAACCACATCGGTGATCACATCCGGCAGCGGCCCGTCATCTCGGATCGAACCGGCCAGGACAAAATCTACTCCTTCCCTGACTAGGGTGTACATCAAGCCGCTGTTCAAAAGGCCTATTTCAACCGCCGCTCTGATACCGCCGGCAGCTCGAATGGTGTTAATCGCTTGCAGATGGTGGCTATGGCCGCCGGCAACCGCTTCCCCTCTGGTCAAACACACCCCTAACGAAGTGCCATACAAAGCATGTTCGATATCATGAGTGGCCACGGCATTACCGGTAAATACTGTCTGCACATAACCGGCCCTGATAAGCCGCTCTAAAAAACGACCGGCCCCAGTGTGAATGACAGCCGGACCGAGCACCACTAGAATCTTTCCGCCTTGGGCCCGCACTTGTTTCATTTCCCGGGCAATACCGGCAATTAACAAGCCTTTGGGGCGTTCACTGGAAACCGCACTGCCCATGAACGAGAACACCTCTTGGCCGCGAGCTCGCTGAAGGGCAGTAACCTGGACCCCCTGGTTGCCCACCACAATAGGGTCGCCTCGCTTCACCTGACTCATGGGTATACACACCGCCGTTCCCGCCGCCGGATTCACTGCGATAGCGCAGTCCATTTCCATTCTCTGAACCGGGATCCAGCCGGAAGGCAACCGGATCTTAGTGGCCAAGTTAGTGGTAGCATAGAACCGTTCCGGAAATACTCCATCCTTGGGAGCCGGCTCCAGCCGTACCTCCTCCCGGTCGCGGGCAGTCACGCCCTGCACCTCCTGCCAAATCCTTGCCAGCTCTGGTTCAGAACCAGCAGTGAGCCGCAGCCGCACCCGGCTGGGATCATCCCCAGTCTTTCCGAGAGCAATATCTTCAATGGTAAAGTCCCCGCCCAAGTCCAAAATGGTAGCTAAGGTCCTTAGAAGAAGGTGAGAATCTAATCTATGTCCCGAGAGCTCTAAAGTTCTCTGGTACACGCTATCATTCTCCTCAATAATTGCCTGAACCCATGCTATCATATTGTAGGTTCAGCGTCAACGAACTCAAAAAAAGGGGCCAGGCGTACACCTGACCCTAACAAAGTGAGTTATATTAAGCCCTTTTCCTGAAGGAAATCACGGGCCACCTGAGCCGGCTCCTCTTCGTCCACGTCCACCCGGGCATTTAGTTTGGTCTGGGTCTCAGTATCGATCAAGCCGCAAAGGGGTTCCAGCGCCGCTTGAACTTCCGGATATTGTTCCAACACATCGGCCCTGGCCACTAACATACCATAATAGGGCGGGTTGAACTGCCGGTCGTCTTCCAGAATTACCAGGTCCTGAGCTATATTGCGCCCGTCAGTGGTGTAGATCACCGCAGCATCAACTTCTCCTGTGGCCAACGCCCGGTACATAAGCCCAAAGTCCATGGGGATAGCATCCTTGAAGCTAAAGCCGTAAGTCTCACAGAACTCTTTGTATCCTTGGCCGGGGTAATCCTGAAACGTCTGATCCGTGGCCAACACCATATCACCGGCATACGGTGCCAGGTCACTTATTTTCTTTAAGGTCAACTCTTCCGCTGTTGCCCTGGGTATCGCTACTCCATAGACATTGTTATAGCCATATGGTTCAAAAGCATAAAGCCCGTATTCTTCCAAGAGCCGGTCATGAACGTACTGCCACACCTTATCCGGATCGCGCCACTTCGGGGTAAGCTTCTGCTCAAACGTGCCTAGAAAATGCGTGCCGGAAAAACTAATATGCATATCTAAGTCGCCCTTGACGGTAGCCTGCAAATTGGCCATGGAGCTGCCCAAGTTCTGCACGTGTTCCACTTTATGGTTTGTTTTGGCCTCGATCAGCGCCTTAGCTAATTCAGCCTGGATTTCCACTTCAGCATAACCTTGTGAGGCAATACGGAATGTGGTGCCTTCCGACCCTGTTCCCGTACTTTTGTTCGAACTGCCGCAGCCAGCAACAAATAGCATGGCAGCCAAAACACAAACCAGAGTAGTTGCCAGTTTTTTCATTATTTCTCCCCTCCCAGTGGAAAAGTGTCCCCTATTCTTGCTGGTTATGCAACTTCAATCCTTCCGGAGTCACCCACTGTTCCACATGACTCAGCAAAAAGTCGGCTAACAACGCCATGGCAGCAGCGGGGATAGCCCCTACCAAAATGAGATAATCGCGCATGAGATTCAGGCCACGGACGATATAACGTCCCAGGCCCCCTCCGCCCACCATAGCAGCCAAGGTGGCCGTCCCAATGGCAATTACGGTAGCTGTGCGTACCCCGGCCATAATCACCGGCACCGCCAGCGGTAATTCCACCTTGAACAGCAACTGCATAGGTGTCATGCCCATGCCGTTGGCCGCCTCTTTTAATTCGGGGCTTACCCCTTTGATACCAGTGTAGGTGTTACGCATAATAGGCAGCAAGGAATAAAGAAACAAAGCTACCACCGCCGGCTTGTTACCGATACCCAGTCCCAACGGAATAAATAGGGCCAACAAAGCCAGGCTGGGAATCGTCTGGATAACATTTCCTATTCCCATGACTACCCGCTCCAGCGGTGCATACCGGGTAGCCAAGATCCCTAAAGGCACAGCCACCAGCACCGCTAATCCCACCGGCAGGACCACCAGTATTAAAGTGTGTTCTTGAAAAGCTGCCAGTATCTCTGGCCCGTGAGAAGCTATATATCCGGTCATCTTAGTAAATGTTTCTAGCATCTTGGTTGTCATTATCTGCAACCTCCTACTGCCTTGGCCAAGTACTGTTCGCCAGCTACCTGACCATTACTATAATTGTCCACTAAAACGCCCACCAAACTGGCTCGGGTCACTACGCCCTGAAGCCGGTTTTGGCCATCTACTACTGCCACTAAATTAGTGTTTCTATCCAGTAGCTTTTCTGCTGCCAGTGACAGCGGTGCATCCGGATGTACTTGCGGTGCCACTAGAGACAGCACCTCCGTCACTGACACCATCTCGTCACGGAGAAGATACGGATATAGATCCCGGGCTCGAACGATACCTTGCAGAACCCCGTCTTTGACCACCAGCAAGCTATCCACCCGTTGGCGCTGCATGCGCATCAAGGCTTCACCTAAACCGCGGTCGGCAGCAATAGTTACCGGATTAGGATTCATAACATCGCTCACTTTCAGCTCTTCCACTGCCTGCGGCCGAGCACTGCGGCCAATAAAGCTGGCGACAAAATCGTTGGCCGGATGACGGACAATCTCTTCCGGAGTATCGTCCTGGACAATAACGCCGTCCTTCATGATAATAATGCGATCCGCCAACAGCAACGCTTCGCTCATGTCGTGGGTAACAAATACAATGGTTTTTTTCAGTTGCCCTTGCAACCGTTTCAGCTCCAGTTGCAGTTGTTCCCTGGTGATCGGATCCAGAGCACCGAAGGGTTCGTCCATCAAAATTAATTCCGGATCAGCCGCCAGGGCCCTGAGCACACCAATGCGCTGCTGCTGTCCGCCGGACAGTTGGGCCGGATAACGTCCGGCATATACTGCCGGTTCCATGTCTACCATAGTAAGCAATTCCTCTACCCGAGCTTGGCACTTGGCCCGGGACCAGCCCTTGAGCTGCGGCACCAACGCTATGTTAGCTGCTACTGTAAGATGGGGTAGCAAGCCAATAGTTTGAATCACGTAGCCGATATCGCGCCGCAATTCCACCACATTAAGAGCCCGGGCGTTCTGATCATGGATATAAATCTCGCCACTGGTAGGCTCGATCAGACGGTTCACCATTTTTAACGTTGTGGTCTTACCACAGCCGCTGGGACCGATTAAAACAACGAATTGTCCCTTCCCAATAGTAAGGTTCAGTTGATCAACGGCAGTAGTGCCTCCGCTAAATCTCTTTGTAATTTGTTCAAATCTAACCATTTGCTTCACCTCGTTAAAATTAGACTCTGTCATTGGACGGTACTTGAACCGGCACTCCGCCTTCTCGGCACCCTTGGCCCCGTGCTAATGCCGTTACTTCAGCGTTCATACTTGCTGCTACAGGAGGCAAACTCGGGAGTTGCCGACAACTTCAGTATACGCGCCCAGTTTGCGGTGGTCAAGTAAAAAATGATTTCTTAAACATTTATTTACTTTTCTTGGCTTGACCATAGCCCATAGAAACCTCTTTAAGTCAGGTGCCGGTGGTCAAGGCAAGAGGCTAACAGCAACTGGCCGGAAAATGTGCTATGATGGGGATAATTGGAGGTGTGCCCAGTGGTAGATACATACCGTACCCTGGCCCAAGAAACCGAAGTGGAAATAAAAATAGAGCGCTCCCGCTTTATTGGGCGGGCACGCCCAGTAGATTCGGAACAAGAAGCCAAGGACTTCATTTCTGCCAGAAGCGAATTGCATCGACAGGCAACTCACAACGCTTGGGCCTACCGGGTCGATCCCGAGCGCGACATTCGTTTTGCCAGTGATGCCGGTGAACCCACCGGTACTGCCGGCGAGCCCATTTTGCGCGCTATCTTGAGTCTGGAGCTCATGGACACAGCGGTGGTAGTAACCCGCTACTTCGGCGGAAAAAAACTCGGCATCCGCGGACTGATCGAAGCTTACGGCGGCACCGCCGCCCAAGCCCTGGCTGCCGCCGGGACTGTGGACAAAGTCATCACCGAGACCTTTCAGTTAGTCCTGGATTATCCGGAGCTGGATCAATGCCTGTACTTGGTAAGAAAGAGTGACGGCCAAGTGGTAACGGCTGATTATCAACAACAAGTGACTCTTCGCGTGGCCATCCCCCGCTCTAAGACTGCCGACTTTGTCGGCCAAGTGCAGAACATAGCCCAACTGGAAACCGGTTAAGCCAGCTTGCCTTTCTCGGACGACGCTGTCCCTTCTGCCGCCTGTCGGCGCCAACAATACAGGGCCACTGCCAACACAAACAGCGCCGCACTCACCACTTGAGCCAGACTTAGTGTCGACGAGTACATAAGGCCCAAAACCTAAACCCCCGTCGATAAGCCAGCCCGGCAGCGGCGGCAATACCGGTCACCAATCCGCCGTAAAAAACCAAGCCGCCACTGGAAAAACGAAAGAAAATCAGCGGCTGGCGCAGAAACTCGGCGGCGTCGTACAGGAGCAGGTAATTAAGACGGCTCCCCACTACCCCAGCCAGTACACCGCCCACAGCTACATCCAGCAAGCCCTCCGGCTGCTGCCAGCCTTCTTGGCGGGCCAAGCAAACAGCACCCCAAGTACCCAGCAAAGTAGCGGTGGCCAATAGGAAACCCCAACTGTAAACTTTAATTGGACCCAGTGTAAACAAGACCGGTCTCACCTTTTCACCAGCTTTCCGACAATGAGACTCGTTATACATTCCCCACTTTTGGGGCTAAATAAGCCCAAAGGCGAACGTTCTTTCCCACTATCCACACAATCCACAGGATTATCCACACAAAAAGCGGCTCGTCCAAACATTTCTTTCTACTTCTCCACATTCTCCACAGAACTGCAGTCAGTGATTCCGGGGATAAAAACCGCCTGCTGCTAACCGTTTTTTCCTGGTTCTTGCTTTTTTTCCCCAAGTTTTCCCCAGGCGTTTTCGGCTCCAAGGGGCAAGTTGGCCACTGCGTTCAGGGACAACGGAGCCGTAAGATTCTGTCTTAAATACCAGTAACCGGCACAGGCTACCATCGCTCCATTATCAGTGCAAAGAACCGACGGCGGCACCAATACCTCCAACCTGCGCTCAGCTCCTGCTTCCCGCAGGGCCTGCCTGAGCTCGCCATTGGCCGCGACACCGCCGGCTAAAGCAATCTGCTTCAGCCCAGTGATATCAGCCGCCAACAATGTTCGCTTCACCAATGCCGTAACCACCGCCCGTTGTAAGCTGGCCGCCACATCGGCCTTGTTAGGCTCCTCTTTGCGCTGGCGCAGTTGGTTTAGGTAATTGAGTACGGCCGTTTTAAGCCCGCTAAAGCTAAAGTCCAGCGGATGGTCTTTCACCACTGCCTGGGGCAGAGGCAATGCGTCCGGGTTACCGGACTGCGCCAAACGCTCAATGGCCGGTCCGCCAGGGTATCCTAAACCCAAGGTTCGGGCTATCTTGTCAAAAGCTTCTCCGGCGGCATCATCCACCGTACGACCGAGCAACTCATAGTGGCCGTGACCGTGGACATGAATAAGCGAGGTATGACCGCCTGAGACCACCAGACTCAAAAATGGTGCTTGGAGCTCCGGCTGCGTCAGCAGGTTGGCATAGATGTGGGCCGCAGTATGATGGACACCGATCAAAGGCACGTTTTGAGCTAAGGCCACTGCTTTAGCATAGGACAAGCCCACGAGTAACGCCCCCACTAAACCGGGACCGGCAGTAACCGCCACGGCCGACAAATCGCCAAACGTCAAACCGGCTTCCTTCAGGGCCGTTTCCACGGCCGGCACAATCAGTTCCACATGCCGGCGGGAAGCCAACTCCGGCACCACCCCACCGTAAAGAGCATGTAAGTTCACCTGGGAAGAAACAATATTAGCCAAAACATGACGCCCGTCAGCCACCAGGGCGGCCGATGTTTCATCACACGAAGTTTCGATACCTAAAATTATTTGTTCTCTATGCAAACAACTCACCTCAGGTTTATTATAGTCTGAGGAGGACTCTTTGGCGAGGGCAGCTACAGTTAGTATGATTAGTTAACACCGGACCCGGGGGTGATGGGATGGAAATTAGGCCGGTAACAGCCAGGGAACTGGATGAAGTGGTGGATATTTTCGCGGCTGCTTTTTATGACAGTATCTCCTTCTTTACGCCGCTCACTCCGAAGATCAAGGTGGCTCTTAAGGACTTTTTCCAGCTTCTGCTCTTGGTTTTTGGCCCCGGTTTTATGGTGGCCGTTGAAAACGGTCAAGTTCTAGGCTATATAGTCATGGCCCCTGACATTAGACGTTTGTGGCTGGCTGCCGTCTTCTCCGGTTTTGCTTTTAAGTTGGCTGTTAAGACCATCGCCGGAGTCTATGGCGTCAGTGGGTCCACGATTAAAAAGATCGTTCACAACAAACTATATTATATGCGCTTCGAGGTTGCCACCGATCCGGGCGGACAACTCTTGTCTATCGGGGTAATTCCTGAGCACCAAGGAAAAGGAATCGGGCGAAAGCTCATTGCGGCTGGAATTGATTACTTGGCGCTCCACAATGTAAGCAGCATAAAACTGGAAGTCCGCCCCACCAACACCGCGGCTGCTCATCTTTATGCCAGCTTCGGCTTTGTGCCTGTAGGCCAGGCCAGGGATCTTCAGGGTGAATGGATAGTCATGGTAAAAGAACTAAGCCCGTGCTAAACACGGGTCTTGTTGTTTCAAAGATCGAATTTCCACATGATAACAGCATCTTCGTGGGTTTCGGCGTAGTAGTTGCGCCGACAACCCAAAGCCTTAAAGCCAAGGTTCTCGTACAGCTTCCGGGCACCCCAATTCGACTTTCTTACCTCCAAGGTCATCTTGTCGGCGTCGTTAGCTTTAGCTATCTCCATCAGTCTACTCAGCAGGGCTCTGGCAATGCCTTGACGCCGCCATTGGGGTAACACGCCAATGTTGGTCACGTGAGCTTCATCCACCAGGACCCACATACCGGCATACCCCACCACTGTTTCCTCCGCCATGGCCACCAGGTAACAAGCCACTTTATTATGGAGCAGCTCAAACATAAATGCATCCTGGGACCAGGGATAAGGAAAAGACTGTCGTTCCACCTCCATCACCCCGGACAGGTGGTCCATGGTCATGGGCAGTATCTTAATCTCAAGGGGTACTGGCATTGCCCTCGGCCTCCTCGGCTCTCCGCGCCTCCCGCGCCAGTTCCGCTGCGGCCCGACGTACATAGAGCGGCTGAGCTGCGGCCACGTCTTGCACTTGTCCTGCGGCCAAGCGGCGCGCCGCCAACCGACCCAAGATCGAGGCTCGGGGCAGGTTGTACCAAGATGGTAGCTCCAGTACGGCCAGCCCCTCCAGATCAAAATATTCCCGGCACAAAGTAGCTCCGTCCCCACATACCGCCAAACGATTGCCGCCGGTCAACTCCTTAGCCTGTACCGCCACCTGCTCCGGCTTTAGCGCCAGATAGCCGCTAAGGGGCTGCACATCATCGTCCCGATGGTGGCCGGCATAAAAAGCCACATAGATGTGCCTTTGTTTCGCATCCAGAAGCGGCGCGGTGACAAAGCCGGGCCGTACAGCTGCCGCCGCCAATACGTCTAAAGTGCTGACAGTAACAAGCGGTATGTTAAGCGACTGAGCCAGCCCCTTGGCGGTACTCAGTCCGATCCTCAGCCCGGTAAAGGAACCCGGTCCCGCCCCGCAGGCCACAGCCCCTAAGTCTTTAGGTTCCAGGCCCATGGCACCAAGTAGTGCCGCTATGGTGGGGGCTACTGTTTCGGCATGACGGCGTTTAGATTGTTCGTTATGTTCCACCACCGGATTTCCATCTTTTAGCAGCGCCACACTAAGTGTTGGGGTTGCCGTCTCCAAAGCCACTAGCCACATCGGTTGTCAGCTCCCTCACCAGTTCCTGATAGTAAGCCCCAGAAGGCAAAAAGGTCACTTTGCGCTCAGCACCGATCCCGGTAATCCTCACCTCTAAATGATCTGGCGGCAGTAATTCCCGTACCAAGTCGCCCCATTCGATCAGGCAAATGCCGTGGCCGTATACGTACTCTTCATAGCCGATATCCAGCAGCTCATCAGGGGCGTTCAGCCGATACACATCCAGGTGATAAAGGGGGATCCGCCCCTGGTGTTCTTCGACTAATGTAAAACTGGGGCTGGTTACCGGACCTTTCACCCCTAGGCCCCAGGCCACACCCCGTGCAAACGCAGTCTTTCCCGCTCCTAACTCGCCGGTAAGAAGGACCACCATCCCCGGGCCGGCAAGCTTGCCCAGTTGCTCACCGATCTGCTCTGTTTCCTCCACCGTCTTGGTTGTCAACTGAAGCACCGCTTTTTACCTCCCGCCACCGGCCGCACCTTTATGTTCATTATAGGCGAGGCACTGGCGGTGGTCAAGCAACTCGCAACTCCAGCGGACGCAAAGCCCACTCTTGTTCATTGTCATCTTGAACGAAACGAAGGGTTTTAAGAATCTCAAAGAAGATCCTTCAGGCGTTGCCCCCAGGATGGCAAAAAATGGCTTTCCACAATAAGCCTAGTCAAGACAGATCCGCCATTTACAGGCTTGAAGCCGCGGCGTGTAAACAGTGAAGCTCTGGGTTTCACCGGGATCCAAATAGTTCAAAAACGCCCAGTCCACATCCAGTAGCTGCCCGCTCTCATCCAAAAACTCCACCAGCACTTTGACAAAGTCTAGCCGCTCCGGTCCTGTACTAGTCAGTTGCCCCAACAGGCTGATATAGGCCGGGCCTCGATCGCCATAGGGCTCGGCTGTGGCTGTAAACTGAACCGGTCGGGGCCTGGCTTTAAACCCCGGCGTCAGCCGTACCCGGTACCTGGTTATGTCGGCCCGATAAGGTAGCATCAGCTTAAACGGCTTACTCTCACCCGGGTTAAGAAATCGTACATACACCTGGGCGGCAGCCACCACCTCCTGGTCGTTGTTGCCCACTTCCCAAGTAATGAGCGTCAACTCTGCGGCCAAGTCGGCCTTGTTGTGGATTCGTCCCACCAGATACCAAGCCGGGCCGGACTGAAACGTGCTCAGTTCCTGGCAGAAGAAACTGCCGCTGTCCTCTCCCTCAGCCGGTAACAGCACCGGCTCGGGTAAAGCCCCTGGAGCCCAATCACACTTGTCCCCCAATTCCGTTTCCTCCGCCGGTACAGTCTGGACCGTGTCCCCAACATTGGTCGGCACCGATTCTTCTCCCAGCACTGTCTGGGGACAGAAAGACAAAGCCAGGATCAACAACACCCCAGCGGCTGTACACCCTCTACCCAGCATTAACATCGCCTACCACCTCTGCCTGCCCTTGGTGCCGCTTACTTCCATATACTGGTAGCAGAATCCTTCTGTGCGTTTTCACCCAGCATCGACAAATCCCT
>DURJ01000001.1 GCA_012837285.1 Bacillota bacterium | reverse complement strand
CAGGGTAATGTATCCCGCTTGGACTCTGAACATAAACCGTTCTTAACAGATAGGGCCAACCTACTGCGTCAGCCGTTCGGCCTAAAAAATCAATGGCAGCATGATCGTAGGGTAGACTGAACTGGTGACGCACCAGATCATTCAAACCGGCAAGAAAGAACCAGGGGACCACGCTGGCGATGGGGCCCACCACTGCCGCTGCCAGACTATGCCCCATGGCGCATTGGACAAAGAGCAAAAAGCTAAACAGAGCCAGCGTGAAAGCCAAGAAAAGAACGATCCAGGTAGGAATCACCTGATAGGGGGTAGTAAACATCCAAGACCGGTTAGCAAAATAGAACCCGGTAAGTAGCAGTCCGTTTACTAGAAAAGCCGCCACGATGACCCCAGCACCGGTAATCCATTTTACATTAAAAGCTTGTTCTTTAGTAAAAGGCATGCTGCTCATCAGTGAGGCCGTAGCCTCTTGCCGGTCCTGGCGAAATAGAACATAGACCAAGGCACTGGTTAAAATGGCCAGCAACACAAAAACCCCATCATCGCCATACATCAACTGCTGAAACCAATACTCATTATTTGCCACTACCAAATTGCCGCTCTGGGCTACTTCCTTTAGAAAGCTAAGCCCTTGTATGGCGTAGAATAACTTAGAGTAAAACAAGAAGAAAGCAAATAACGCCAAACCCCAACGAGCATTTTTCCATTCCTTATAAAAGAGTGCCTTTGGAAATAGCTGTTTCATTGCCGGTAACCCTCCTTGGCTGCGTAAATAAACATATCCTCCAAACTAAGAGGTACCTCTTCTAACACCAGCGGTGCCGTTTGCTGCAGTTTGGCCAGCAAGTCATCGGAATATTGTTTGGTTACAATGTAATGAACCCGCCCCATTTGCTCCACAGCCAGCACCTCCGGCCAAGAGGCCAAATCCGCCGGTGCTCCTTGCGGAAACACTGCTTGTAGTTTGCGCATGCTAAGTTTCATTTCTTCTAAAGAATGGACGGACTTCATTTGCCCCTGGGACATGATACCGATGGTATCGCACATCCGCTCTAAATCACCCAGGTGATGCGACGATATCAGCACTGTCACTCCCCGGCTTTCCACTTCGGCCAGCAGCAAATTCATAACTTCGCGTTTAGCCAGCGGGTCTAAGCCGGAAGTGGGCTCATCGAGCACCAGTACATCGGACCCAATACTAAGGGAAAGCATCAGCGTAAGGCGCATCTGCATCCCCTTGGATAGCTCTTTCACCCGGGCTTTTGCCGGCAGCTTAAAGATTTGATTTAACTCCCAAAATCGTTCTGAGGAAAAGCGAGGATAGGCTAAGGAATAAAACGACAACAACTCCTTGATACGGTACGATGGAAAGTACTGATTTTGATCGGCCACATAGCCGATTTTTGCTTTTGCCGCCGGGTTTTCGTACACATTCTTCCCATCAATGCGTACCACACCCTTATCTGGACGGTAAACACCAGTTGCACATTTGATCAGAGTGGTTTTACCAGCACCGTTTTCGCCCACTAAACCAAAGATCCGGCCCGGCTCCACGGTAAAATTAATGTCTGTTAGAACCCCTTTATTTCCCAAGCTTTTATGAAGTTGGCTTATTTCTATTATCATTGTTCTTCTCCCCCCAATTCGGCATAAAGATCATCCACCATCTGCTCCAGTTGCTCTTTAGACAGGCCCAAGTAATGGGCCTCCACAACCACCTTACGAAGCAAGTCGTTGACTTCTTGCAGCCGCTCTTCGTCCGGTTGGGGCCGATAGTCCTCAGCAATAAAAGTGCCCCGGCCGCGTGCAGTTTCGATGGCCTTTTCCCGCTCCAGCTCCTGATAGGCCTTACTCACCGTATTGGGATTAATGGTGAGCATGGTGGATAACTCGCGTACCGAAGGAAGCTTGTCACCCGGCCGAAAAATGCCCTTGATGATACCTTCCTTGATCTGATCTTTTATTTGCTTATAAATAGGTTTACTGCTCTTAACGTCCACATGAAGCACAATACCCCCTCCAATTTAGCAGATTGGTGCTGTACTGGGTGTACTAGCTCAACTAATACACATGGTACACTATTGATTAGAGGATGTCAAGTAAAAAACAGCCCTTTTCAGGCTGTTTTCGTGTATAGGTATGAGCAGGACGGCACAGAAGCCGCCCCTTACCTGTTGGAGTCTTATGCAATTTTAGTGGTGTCTGCGGGCAAGCTGCTTTCTTGGTTACGCGGACGCTGCTTCTTTCTCCGGCGGACGGTAACGGAGAAGGCGCATGGCGTTGATGATAACCAGCAGTACGCTGGCCTCGTGCACTAGCATACCGGACGCCAGGACTATGGTTTGCCCTAAAACCCCCGCCAGCAGAGCCAGGACGACGATGATGGCAAATACTACGTTTTGTTTAATGTTCCCTAAAGTTGCGCGGCTGACGGAAATGGCATAGGGCAATTTATCCAACCGATCGGCCATAAGCACGAGGTCGGCTGTCTCCAGAGCTACGTCAGTGCCGGCGGCACCCATGGCGATGCCTACGTCCGCCGTGGCCAAAGCCGGTGCATCGTTGATACCGTCACCCACCATGCCCACTACTTGGCCGCTCTGACGTAGCTGCTTGATAACGTTAACTTTATCTTCCGGTAACATTTCCGCATAGAACTCGTCTAAGTTAAGTTCAGTCGCAATAGCCTCCGCTGTACGGGCATTGTCACCGGTGAGCATGACTACGTTTCGAATGCCGCTCTTCTTGAGCTGCTCTACCAACCGGTAGGCCTCCGGCCGCGGCGTATCGGCCAAAAAGACAGCGCCGATAATCTCTTGCCCTTCGGCCACCAACACAGCGGTACGGCCGCGAGCTTCCTCTTTTTGCAAGCGCTCGGTAGCCTCTTCATCAACTGTAATACCCAGTTCGGCCATCAGCCTGGGGGTACCTACTGCCACTTGACGCCCTTCCACTTCTGCTACCACACCGCGGCCGGTTAGGACCCGAAACGAGGTGGCCTCCGGTAATAGTCCCTTACTTTCCGCCGCTGCCACCACCGGTTTGGCCAAGGGATGCTCCGACAGCTTTTCCACCGCCCCGGCCAGACGCAGCATCTTATCTTCATCACCGGACCGGGCCCACAGGCCCACCAGTTCAGGACGGCCAACGGTTAAGGTACCTGTTTTATCTAAGACTATAGTTTGGATACGTCCAATTTTCTCTAAGTGCTCGCCGCCCTTGATGAGAACACCGTGGCGAGCGGCGTTACCGATGCCGGCTACAATGGATACCGGAGTGGCAATTACCAGCGCTCCTGGACAAGCAATAACCAGTAGAGTAAGTGCAATAACAGGATTTCCAGTGATTAGAAAAGTAAGAAGCGAAATAATCATGATGCCAGGGGTATAGTAATGAGCGAAGCGTTCCAGCAGTTCCTGGGTTCGCGGCTTTTCTTGCTGGGCCGCTTCCACTAGGGCGATGATGCGGGCAAAAGTTGTGTCTTCTCCGGCCTTTTCTGTCTCTATTTCCAAATAACCGGCTTCGTTAATGGTCCCACCAAAGACTTTATCCCCAACAGTTTTCTCCACCGGTACCGACTCCCCGGTGATGGCAGCTTGGTTTACTGTAGCTTCGCCGGTAACAACCTGACCATCCACCGGAATTTTTTCCCCAGGGCGAACGATAACCACATCGCCGACTTGTACTTCGGCGGCAGGAATTTCTTCTTCACCCCCTCCTCGCTTTACCCGCGCCACTTGTGGAGCCATCTCTAGCAGCTCACGCAAGGCTCCCCTGGTTTTATCCAAGGTCCGGGCCTCCAGATAAGATCCAAAGGCAAATAAGAAAGTTACTACCGCTGCCTCCCAGTATTCGCCGATGGCAATGGCCCCGAGAGCTGCCAGGGTTACCAATGCAGGAATACCCAGCACCCGAAAACGTAGGGCTTGCCAAGCGCTCCAGGCAATACGCCAGCCAGCGATAACTGCCGCCGCTATCATTAGAACATCCGTGGCCGAATTTTGAGGGAAGAGGCGCCCTAGGACCCAGCCTAGGGCGATCAAAGCTCCCGCTAAGAAAGTGTGCTGCATGGTTATCACCCTCTATAAGCGGGCCTTGACCTTGTAACCGGTCTTTTCAATCGCCTGTTCAATCTGTTCCAGCGTTATAACCTCGGGGTCGAAAGATACCTTCACTCGACTGCTGGTAAAAGCCACAGTTGCATCTCCCACGCCTTTTTGCCGCTTAAGGATTTTGCTGATGGTCTGGGCACAACTTGGGCAAGCCAGATCCCCTAACTGTAATGTTACCTCTTGCATTTTGTTTCCTCCTTCTGGCAGCTGAGCCGCCTGTTTTAATTACCGTTTGTTCGGCAGCTTTAGGTTAACACGCCAGAAGGGATTCAAACCTTGACTTAAGTCAAAAATCGAAATCAGAAAACAATAAACGGGCCCAATCCATGTTTTAGGTCGCGCTGGGCAGGCGGGACAGGCGGGATGACAGTTTTGATCACCTTCCACCCGGTGCCTTTTCACACAGTCTGCCATCCTCTACAGACTTTCTAGTTTCTTCATATCGGTGATAAAGATAGTGCGATGTCCCTGTAATCTAATCACGCCCTCTGTCTGCAGTGCGTTTAACCGGCGGCTTACCGTCTCGATGGTGGTGCCTAAGAGGTGAGCCAGTTCTTCCCGGGTAAGATCCAAAGTTATTCTTATCCCGGCCGGGGTCGCAACCCCCTTTTGAGCCATCACCAACAGCCAAGATGCTAACCTTTCTTCTACCTTCTTTAGCGTAAGGTCACTGATAAATTTCTCCGCCTGCTGAAGCCGAGTGCTCATGGCCGTGAGCAAAGAAAGGGCGATTTTTGGTTTGCGCTCTAACAGATGCCGGAAATCTTCCCGGGATAGTAGGCAAATGCCGCTGGGCTCCATAGCTTCGGCAAAGCAGAATTGCCACGTATTTTGAAACAGGGCCAGCTCCCCAAAGAAATCCCCGTGTTCCAAAATGCGGATGATTTGCTGGCGGCCTTCGGCAGAAACGGTGTACAGCTTTACCCGCCCGCTCCGGACAATGTAGAGATAGTTACCGGGATCGCCTTGGGAAAAAAGGAGCTCTGTCTTTTCGTAATGGCGATGTTGGATCAAGCTATTTACCTCCAGCAACCCCGCCGGATCCAACGAGCTGAAGATGGGCACTGTACGGGCACAAACATGATCGGCAGTCAGGCACTCATGGCAATGGGTCATGGAATTCACCTCGCTCATTTCATTTCTATCCACGGTCTTGATAGAATTACTTGTTGTCTCTATAATACCAGGTTTTTCGCCTTTGGGCCGATAAAGCGGTCGGGCGCATCCCTGAGGATGGGCCGGCAACCCTTTTCACTCTTGGCTTGCCAAACCTAAGTAAGTGGAGTAAAATAGTCCAGAAAGGAGTGGTGGTGATGGCAAAACGCAAAATCGTAAGGATTGACGAAGAAAAATGCACCGGCTGTGGTCTCTGTGTAACCCCTTGTGCCGAAGGGGCCATTGAGATTATCGACGGTAAAGCTAAGGTTCTGCGGGAGGAGCTGTGCGATGGGGCCGGTTTTTGCCTGTCGGTCTGTCCTACCGGGGCGCTCTCCATTGAGGAGCGAGAAGCCCCGGCCTTCGACGAAGAGGCAGTAGCCCAGCACGTGAAGCCTGCCGCCCACGAAATCAACTGTTTTAGCTGCGGCCGGGGTGAAGAAGAGCGGGCGCTGATACCGGTGCGCATTAAAGGCGAAAGCTTGTGGGTATGTACGCGATGCCTGCCTAAACTTATTCACGGTTAATGCAACGGGGAGGACAGCGCCTCGCCCTACGAGATGGTACGGTAAAAAATCTAATCCGGTGGTTCCAGCAACAGCAGGTGGTTGCCGTAGGTGGTAACCACCACTTCTTTTTCGTCGGCCAACGGATACAGCCCCTTGATGGCAGCCGGGCTTTCGTAACACCAATTGAGATCTCCGTCGACGGAAAAAGAATAGACTATATTCGGATCGGCCACCAGCACTT